>JAUYEP010000083.1 GCA_030689765.1 Methylovulum sp. | reverse complement strand
ATTTCATACAGATAACTGCTGTTTCAAGCCAGATTTCGTGATAGAACAACCTAAAAATATAGCAATTATCTGCAAGGAATGTCATATAACACATTGTTTTAAAATCAATTAAAGTTGTGTAGATACTTATGCCTGAAGGGGGAGGTTTCAGACCAGCAAGGTATTTCGATCAATAGATCAAAAAAGCCCAAGCAGTTTTCAATTAAGGCTATCCTAATCCGCCGTTGTATGGGCAAAAATTGATTAACAGATTGCAGCCTTGGAAATATCTTGTTTTTCCCACAGCAGGATAACAACCAAAAATGAATGATGTGTTTTTAGGCCGATTTTTTGAAAACCAGCTGTCATCAAATAGGTATAAATAGGTCTATGATTTTGTGGCGATCAATGGTAAAAAACACCCGGTATCGATTTTCGCAAAGGAATATTAAATCGTCGAAGAGATAGTTGCCACTAAAGCCGTTGCTTACTGCGGGCGGATGTAGACCGCAAATCTCCGGCCATTAAGACCGTTGTGCGGAATTACACTCTGCACCCTATTATTTACCATTATAATTAATCAGGCATCAAGGAAAAATATGAAGCGAAATCAACAAGGTTTTACACTGGTAGAACTGATGGTCACCGTTGCGGTCATAGGCGTCCTGGCCTCTATTGCTTATCCCAGTTATCAAAATAATGTCATGAAATCACGAAGGGCGGATGCAAAAAGCGCCTTGCTGGAACTATCGAACTTTATGGAACGCCATGCCACCGAATTCGGTTGCTATATGGATTCTGGCGCTGATACCCAATGCGGAACAGGAGATGACACCCTACCTCTTCTGCCGTTTATCACTACACCCAAAACAGGCACGGCGTATTACGACCTGGTGCTTTTTCCTGTTGATGCGACTTCATTTACCCTGAGCGCCAATCCAATTGCGGGGGGAGCCCAAGAAACTGACCAGTGTGGGTCGCTAACGCTTACTAATACGGGGGTTAAAGGCGTTATCCCTATAGATCCAGCCTTTACAGCGGCAGATTGTTGGTAATGGTGCGGCCTTTTGCGCCAAGCGGGGAACCATGTCCCAGCCCTTCTATAGACCGGTTATTGCAGCAAAATTGCCGCACTAATCAATATCGCGCTAATCAACAGTGCCCATGTTGTCTTACGCTGGTTTCTAGCCATTTGCTTGCGTAATAGGGCCAGTTCGTGGTTGTGTGCTTTTGCTTGCTGCTGTGCGTGGGCCGCATTGTCCAGTGCTTTATAAAGTAAAGGCGGAATTTCTGGGAAGTGCTCAACAAATTCTGGAAACTGCTTAAGCAATTTGTTGATTTTCGCTTTAGGCCCCATGCGTTCATGAAACCACTGTTCAAGAAACGGCTTGGCAGTTTGCCACAAGTCCAGTTCGGGATAAAGTTGACGCCCTAAGCCTTCTATGTTCAATAACGTTTTTTGCAGTAAAACCAATTGCGGCTGGACGTGCATATCAAAACGGCGTGCAGTCTGGAATAAACGCAGCAGCAACTGGCCAAAAGAAATGTCTTTCAGCGGTTTTTCAAATATCGGCTCACAAACACTGCGTATCGCCGATTCAAATTCTTCTATCCGCGTGGAACTGGATACCCAGCCGGAGTCAACGTGCATCTGAGCCACTTTGCGGTAATCGCGGTTGAAAAAGGCCAGAAAGTTTTCGGCCAGATAATGTTGGTCTGACGAGGACAGCGTCCCAACAATACCAAAATCAATGGCGATATATTTTGCCGGCAATTCAACAAAAATATTGCCTGGGTGCATGTCGGCATGAAAAAAATTATCCCTGAAAACCTGGGTAAAAAAGATTTCCACGCCGCGCTCAGCCAATAGCTTAAAATCGGCGCCTTCCTTTTTCAGCGTGTCGATGTCGCCGACAGGTATGCCATGAATCCGTTCCATGACCAGCACTTTTTGCCGCGTTAATGGCCAGTGAATTTCCGGGATATAAATAATTTTTGAATCCTCAAAATTGCGGCGTATTTTGGCGGCATTAGCGGCTTCACGGATTAAATCAAGTTCGTCCAGCGTGGTCTTTTCAAATTCGGCAACGACTTCCATCGGGTGCAAACGCCGTGCATCAGCCCAAAACTTCTCTGCAAAACGCGCCAGCTCATAAATCAGGCCCATGTCGGAGTGGATGCGTTCTTCAATATCAGGGCGTAAGACTTTAACAACAACATGCTCACCGTTATGCAACACGGCCGCATGTACCTGGGCTACTGACGCGGAAGCCATCGGGTGGGGATCAAACTTCGCAAAAGCTTCATCAATCGACATACCGAGTTCTTTTTCGATAATGTTGCGGGCAATCCCGTTGCTAAAAGGGGGAACCCGATCCTGCAGTTTAACCAGCTCATCGGCAATATCATCAGGCAATAAATCTTTGCGTGTTGATAAGGCTTGACCAAATTTGACGTAAACTGGCCCTAAATCTTCCAATGTCTGCCTAATTCTAACGCCTCTGGAATCTGCTTTGCGAACCAACCAATAGAAAGGCGAAAAAAAAGCGAGGAAGCGGATCGGGCGGAATAAATGCGTGTTTAAGACGATTTCATCGAGACCGTGTGTGACTAAAACCCAGTTGATATGGATAAGGCGAAACAATAATTTAGGGCGAATCACGGGTTACCTTTAATGTCAGTTTTTGCTCCTAAGCTATTTTCTAGGCGTTCAACTCGGCTTTGCAGGCGGTCAAAATCGGTACGCAAATCATCAATTTGACGATAAAAAATATCTATCTCCGGCACGGCAGGTAAATCGCGGGTTTCTTCCTGTAGATATTCTGATAGATTGAGCCGAAAGGTTTCTATAGTTTCCTTGCTCCAGTTTCGTCCGGTACGGAAAAACTGGCTGATATGATGCGCGGCGTGTTCGCCGGTAAAACGCGCGAGTTTAGCTTCCAAATTAATGCCGGGCTTGGCAAACAATTCCTGAAATTTACGGCCAGTGCGCATATCACCTTCGATTTTTACCTCGCCGGAAAAAATGGGGCGCATGGGGTTGTCACTTAAACCCATCAAACCTAACGCGAATAAAGAGCCTGTTAAATGCGTGTCTGCTGGTTTGGGGCTGTAATCCAGCAGTTGAATCGAGTCAGCAGTGGGGCAAAGATAAAGGGTTTCATTAAACGGCTGCACAGTAACCGCAATGACTTTTCCTATGAGGGACGCCAAAAAATCACCACGGTGTTGATCCAGGGCAAGATAGTGATTAAGCGCAGATTCCAGCGCACCAATCAGTAACGGTTTAATAATCATGCTATATTTTATAGCCTCTATGAACGGCAACAATGCCTTGCGTCATATTGAAGTATTCACAGCGTTCCAGCCCTGCGATCTCCATCATGTTTTTCAGTTCTTCCTGTTTTGGGTGCATCCGAATGGATTCAGCAAGATAGCGATAGCTGTCTTCATCCTTCGCGACGAAGCGTCCAATTTTAGGCAAAATATTAAATGAATAAAAATCATAGACTTTTTTGGTGATTTTATCGATGGGATGGGAAAACTCCAGCACAATCACGCGACCACCAGGTTTTAGTACCCGATACATCGAGCGTAATGCCGCCTCTTTATCGGTGACATTACGCAGACCAAAGGCTATGCAAACGCAGTCGAAAGTATTGTCTGCAAATGGCAGGCATTCAGCATTGACCTGTGCGTAGAGGATATTGGAAACCAAGCCGTTATCGATTAGGCGATCGCGTCCAGTACGCAGCATTTCTGAATTAATGTCGGCTAATACCACTTGGCCATTTTTACCCACCCGCTGTTCAAACAAGGTGGTTAAGTCACCGGTACCTCCTGCTAAATCAAGCACTTGCTCGCCATTGCGAACATTGCTCAATTGCACGGCAATACGCTTCCAGATTCGATGTATGCCTAGCGACATTAAATCATTCATGATGTCGTATTGACCTGCAACCGAGTCAAATACGCCGCGTACCAGTTTAACTTTGTCTTCTACTGCGACTTGTTTAAAGCCGAAATGGGTAGTGCTTGTCTGTGTCATAATTTTGTCGTAGGTGCTTTGCAGAATGAAGCATTCTGTAGACTGTTATGCGTATGCTGTTGGTGTTTATATCCGACGGCTTCCAGTTTATTAAGATAATCTGTCCATAAAGCGGGGTATTCCGCGCCCAGTTTATACAAAAAGTCCCAGGTATAAATGCCGGTATCATGACCGTCGCTAAAAACCGGACAAATGGCGTACAGGCCTATCGGTTTGATTTCCTTGATAGTGACGTTTTCTTTGCCAATTTGAAGTATTTCTTGTCCGGGTGCGTGCCCTACGGCTTCAGCGGATTGGGTATGAACACGCAGGTACTCACACGGCAACTTAAAAATACTGCCGTCATCAAAGCTGATTTCAAGAATGTTGGAAACCTGGTGTAGCTTGATTTCCATAGGCTGATTGTTGCAAGGTTTTACTGATAAGCGCATAGGATTTACAAGATATATCGGCTTAAATCTTCATTTTCAACAAATTCCGCCAAATGCCCGTCAACATAAGAGGCATTTATCACTATCGTTTTATCGACCAAATCGGGGGCATTATAGGAAATATCTTCGAGTAACCGCTCCAAAATGGTGTGCAATCTTCTAGCGCCAATGTTTTCTGTGCTTTCGTTCACTTGCCAACCCAGCTCGGCTATGCGTCGAATACCATCGGACGCAAAGCTTAATGAAACACCTTCAGTAGCCAGCAAAGCGGTGTACTGCTCAGTCAACGAGGCATTCGGTTCTGTTAAAATACGCACAAAATCTTCGGCTGATAACGCACTTAATTCAACGCGTATGGGAAATCGGCCTTGCAGTTCAGGAATCAAGTCAGAGGGCTTGGCGACATGGAATGCCCCAGAGGCAATAAACAGGATATGGTCGGTTTTAATCATACCGTATTTGGTACTGACGGTGCTGCCCTCAACCAATGGCAATAAATCACGCTGCACACCTTCACGCGAGACTTCACCGCCACCACCGCCTAGCTCGGCACGTTTACAGATTTTGTCGATCTCGTCCAGAAACACAATACCGTTTTGCTCGACCGCTTCTACGGCGCGTAATTTAATGTCGTCATCATTGACAAGTCTAGCGGCCTCTTCTTCTTGTAAGACTTTTAATGCCTTATTGACTTTCATCTTGCGGGATTTAGTGCGTTCCGATCCGATATTTTGAAACATACCCTGTAACTGGCTGGTCATTTCTTCCATACCTGGAGGCGCCATGATTTCAACACCGACAGGCGCAACATGAACATCAACTTCTATTTCTTTATCGTCAAGACTACCTTCACGCAATTTCTTGCGCATTTTTTGGCGGGTAGCTTCTTCTGATGTGGACAACGAACCGCTACCGGACAATGGCAGAGGCAGCAAAATATCCAAAATCCTGTCTTCAGCAGCATCGAAAGCCTGGGTTTGAACTTTATTCATTTCCTCCATACGCATCATTTTGATCGACGTATCGACCAAATCGCGGATAATCGACTCAACATCCCGACCGACATAAC
>JAUYEP010000079.1 GCA_030689765.1 Methylovulum sp. | reverse complement strand
AAATACTATCTACAACAGCGTCAAGCAGGTGAGCGACACCTTGCTGACGGAAAATAGTAGTGGCTTTGGCAAGGTGCTGTTGGTGCGCTATCCCCATCCGCAAGCGTGGTCGATGGCTTTTCAAACCACTGTGCCGGGTGAAGTATCGCGGGTAATGGATGAGGAATACGTTGCCGTATTTATTCCAACGACCCCCAGCCCTGTGAACGGGTTTTATTTTTTCGTGCGCAAAGTTGACACGATTGAGCTCGACATCAAAGTGGACGTCGCCTTCAAGTCCATTATTTCGATGGGTGTGGTGGCCTCTCCCGAAGATGTCATTAATAAACTGGCTGCCAACAAATAAGCTATCTTCCGATTTACCTTCAACTGAACTGAATAGATTTTAACTATGCGAACTCATTATTGCGGACAACTCAACGCCTCTCATCTCGATCAAACTGTTAGCCTGTGCGGCTGGGCGCATCGCCGGCGCGATCACGGAGGCGTGATTTTTATTGATCTGCGCGACCGCGAAGGTTTGGCTCAAGTGGTGTGCGACCCCGACCGTGCCGACATGTTTAAAATTGCTGAGTCGGTACGTAATGAATTTGTATTACGTATCACTGGCAAAGTACGCCGTCGCCCTGAAGGTACTGCCAATACCAATATTGGTAGCGGCGAAATTGAGTTGCTGTGCCACGAGATTGAAGTGTTGAACGCAGCGGTGACACCACCGTTTCAGTTGGATGATGAAAATCTTTCTGAGAATGTGCGCCTGACGCATCGTGTGATTGATCTGCGTCGTCCTCAGATGCAAAAGAATATGCAGTTGCGTTATAAAACAGCACGTGCCTTCCGCCGCTTCCTTGATGACAAAGGCTTTATCGACATTGAAACACCGATGCTGACCAAGTCAACCCCAGAAGGTGCGCGTGACTACTTGGTTCCTTCTCGCGTGCATGCCGGAGAATTCTTTGCCTTGCCACAATCGCCACAGTTGTTTAAACAGCTGCTCATGGTGGCCGGTTTCGATCGTTATTACCAACTCACAAAATGCTTCCGTGATGAAGATTTGCGTGCAGATCGTCAGCCTGAATTTACGCAGGTGGACGTTGAAACTTCGTTCATGAGCGAAGAGCAAATCATGGTGTTGATGGAAGAGATGATTCGCACCGTATTCAAAGAAGTGTTGGACGTGGCGTTGCCTAATCCATTCCCTCGCATGGGTTACGCAGAGGCAATGTCGCGTTTTGGTTCGGACAAGCCCGATATGCGAGTAACACTAGAAATTGCCGATGTCACCGACGCAGTAAAAGACGTGGCGTTTAAAGTTTTTGCTGGAGTCGCTAATTCTGAAAATGGTCGTGTCGCGGCGATGCGCGTGCCGAACGGCGGTGCATTCTCTCGTGGTGAGATCGATGAATACACTAAGTTCGTGAGCATCTACGGCGCGAAGGGGTTGGCTTATATAAAAGTCAATAATATCAAAGAGTTGAATGAAGGCGGCCTGCAGTCCCCTATCGTTAAAAATCTTCACGAAGCGGCATTAAAAACGATCATCGAGAAAACGGGTGCGCAGGATGGCGACATCATTTTCTTCGGCGCCGATAAAGCAAAAATTGTGAACGATGCGCTCGGTGCTTTGCGTAGCAAGATCGGCCACGAAAAAGGCTACACCAACGGCAAGGCTTGGGAGCCATTGTGGGTGGTTGATTTCCCAATGTTTGAATACGACGACGAAGGTAAGCGTTGGAATGCTTGTCACCATCCGTTTACTTCGCCAAAAGATGAGCATCTGGAGTTTCTGGAAACCGATCCAGGCAAGTGCTTGGCAAAGGCCTATGACTTAGCATTGAACGGTTGGGAAATCGGTGGCGGCTCCGTGCGTATCCATAAAGAAGAAGTGCAGAGCAAAGTGTTCCGTGCGCTTAATATTGGCGAGGA
>JAUYEP010000078.1 GCA_030689765.1 Methylovulum sp. | reverse complement strand
CTTTCATATTGATCTTCGCGATTGCTGACCAAGCGCACAATCGCCAATTCCCGGTCGTCCTGCACCGCCAGCATGAGGACTTTACAGTAACTTTGCCAGCGCAGACGCTGGTAAAACGGACTTAATCCGGCAAAACTGGTGTTCATCAGGATAGCGCCGCAACTGTCATCTGGGTAACGTTGCAGCCATTCAAAGGCAACCATGGCCCCTAACGAAACCGCCAGAAAAGTGACCGGTTGTTGCAGCAAGCCTTGTCCAAACGCACGGGCACGCACATCATCTGTTATCGATTTAATCGTACAGGGGCTTGATGCCTGATAACAGCAACCTGTACCGGGCAAATCCAGCGCGGTTACTTGTGATTGTGGGAAACCGGCCTGCAATAACGGCACAAAATCACCCCAGTGTGAAGTCTCCCGCGCCAGACCGCGCAGCAATATCCAGTTACGCCCCAACTTATTGTCCATACCAAAGCGCTGATGCCTTGTTTTTATTTACTATTTTTTGCTGCGGGTCGAGCCGTGCCCATTGGGCCGGATGCAACAGGCTACGGTGTAAAAAATCAAACAGCATTAGATGCCTGCGAAAAACCCGCTGCTGCCGGTGTGGTAACAACGGATGAAAAAAACCATGCCTCGAAAAAAGATGCAGAGGACTCTTGCGCAACCAGAGCCATGAACCCATTTCCAACGTCAATGGCAAAAACAAACGCTGATTGGCAAACCGCGCTATGAACATATCGAACAGGTAATCCCATAAATCACCGTTAATCACATACTCTTGGGACATCGGTTCAATTTTATAGATATGATGTTGATAACAAAGGTCAAACCGCGCCTTTAACGCCAATGTTTCGGCAATAAAAGCAAAAGGCGTTTTGCGTGACGCATAAGGAAACCATAACCGGTCCTTGATACCAAACCCTGAATGCAAATCCAGTGCAATTGACAAAGGCGAGGTGAACAATTGCTGATCGACCACGCGGCATAAGGCCTGGGCTTCTTTTTCCATCACAGAGGCATTGCCGCGATACCAGGGCAAATAAGGGGTAATACGTTGACCGCTGTATAAGCGTGTAGTGCCGACACCTTCCACAGGCGAGTTACGCATCAAATCGACACAATTGCCGTTAGAGCGCCGGCCCAGATAAACGCCGACCGGATTGACAATGGGTACAAAAACCAGCCTGGACTTCTCAAGCCGGGCCAAAAATTCTTCATCCCAATCCAGCAACTGGCGAATCGTTTGCATATAGGTCAAAATCACTTCAGAGCCGATCTTCTCCAGCCCGTGCACACCGCCAAAAAATGCCAGCACTGGCACATCGGGTTGAGTTGAGCCCAAGGTAATGCAATGTATCGGGAATTCCAGATGCTTGTAGCGGATGCGTTCGATAACCTGGGTTTTGGCACGATCGCCAAATTGCTCAATGATGCGTTCCAATTGTTCGAGTTCGGGAAAACTATAAGCAGTCATGGCATTAGCTTTGATTTAACAGGCGGCAAAAAGAACTTACATTTTTTTGTAAAAAACACTGGAATTCTCAGTGACGAGCTATTGGGACAACATTCAACCCAATTCAGCAAGCAATGTTGCAATCATATTTTCAGCCCGTCTTAAATAGCCGCTACCGAACAAATTAAGATGGTTCAGAATATGATACAGATTATATAGCGTTTTCCTGACACCATAGCCTTGGTCCAACGGACAAACCGCCTGGTAAGCCGCGTAAAAATCATTACCGAAACCGCCAAATAATTCAGTCATCGCCATATCAGCTTCTTTGTCGCCATAATAACAAGCGGGGTCAAAAATAACGGGATTCCCTTGTTTATCAACCGCCGCATTGCCCGCCCATAAATCGCCATGCAACAGTGAAGGCTGCGGGCGGTAATTATCAAACAACGCCCCCATATCGCAACACAAGCGTTCGCCGATACTTTGCAGATTGCCGCAATAACCGTTTTCTGCCGCCAGTTTTAACTGAAAACCCAAGCGTTGCCCGCGCCAAAAACCAGGCCAGTCTTCGCTTTTATTATTCGGCTGCGGAGTGCTGCCGATCGTGTTGTTACAATACCAGCCAAAATAAGGCTGTTTTACTTGATGCAGGCCAGCCAATTGCCGACCCAATAAACGCTCTGAAGCGGGGTTAAAACGGCCTAATGCAATATACTCCAGCACCAGAAATGAATGATCGCGCGTTGTTCCACAAACAACAGGTGCAGGAACACGTATGGTTTGAGTGTTTACCAGGTCTTGTAAGCCGGCAAACTCAGCCTCAAACATCGCCAGTAAATCAGCGCGGTTCAACTTTACGAAATAGCTTTTATCATGGCCTTGCAGGCGAAAGGCGGAATTAATATCGCCACCGGACAGCCTCTGTGCCGATACGACGCCAAATGCCCGCCCTGTCGTTAATTTAATTTGTCCTGCAATGGCTTGCCACTCATCCACTGACAATATCAATGCCCGGCCTTATTTTTTATTGCCAAAATCATTTCTATCGGTAAGTCTGTCATTTTTGCAACGGTTTCAGGTGATTGCTGTTTGAGTAATTGTTTAACAATTTTTTGCATTCCCTGCTCTATGCCTTGTTCTATGCCCTGTTCTATGCCCTGTTCTATGCCTTGATCTATACCTTGTTTTATGCCTTGTTTTATGCCTTTTTCCAGACCCAGCTCAAATGAAGGTAATTTCTCTATATCAAATTGTGTAATCATGGTCTCGGCCTCTTTAATATACGGTTTCAAGTCTCTGTTTTCGGATAAAATCTCCATCATGCTCAGATATTCCCTAAAGCGTTTGGGCTCAGATTTCAGCTTCTGGTGGAGTTGTCGCACAATGCGATTAACCGCCTCGCGATTTGTATGTTGTTTAAAATCACAAAGAATAGCCAGAACCACGGCATCGGGACTGTCCTGATTAAGCAAGTCCTGATAATCAATAGTGTGCATATCGATGATAGTGTAACGATAATCCAGACCATCATCTTTTTTATATGCCGACATGGCCAACTTTTCTGCGCCGATATAAATCAGGTACTGCTGTATCGGAATATTGGGGTAGGCAAAACACACATCCGTGTAATATCTGAGCATCCGTAATGCCATAACCGGATCATTGTTATTCTGGATTTCTATATGCAGGATAAAACAGCGGGCCTGCTGCTTTACTTTGGCTACCAGGTCGGCGCGGCGGTCTTCTACGCGTTGCTGTTCCGTGGCTAAAAGTTCCAACTCATCCGCTTTTATCGGCAAGCCCAACAGATAAACAGCCAAATCCACCGCAATACGCTGGATGAGTTGTTTGCTGATGATGTCCTTTTGTCCCATTGAAGTTTATCCTATTCCTGGCCTTTGTGATCGCGGACTTCAGCATTGAACGTATTTTATAGCTTGCAGGCTACGCAGTGCATGGTTTTAAAACACGTTCCGACCAATATTGCGTAGCACAGCCGTTAAGTCAGTTTTAATTTCCGCCCTGATCCAAGTTAAACGCCGCATGCAACGCCCTTACTGCAAGTTCGAGATATTTTTCATCCACAACAACAGATATCTTAATTTCCGATGTAGAAATCATGCGGATATTGATGCCTTCGGCAGCCAGGGTTTTAAACATCGTGCTGGCTATGCCGGCATGTGAGCGCATACCGACACCAACGATAGAAACCTTAACGATACTGTCATCGCCGGTAACCGCTCTGGCGCCTAATTCGGCACAAGTCTGCTCCAGTATCGCCTTAGCACGCTGGTAATCGTTACGATGCACGGTAAAGGTAAAATCGGTAGTCGCATCATCGGCGATATTCTGGATAATCATATCCACTTCAATATTGGCATCGGCAATCGGCCCCAGGATTTTAAACGCCACACCGGGCAAATCGGGCACACCGGTGATCGTCAGTTTTGCCTCGTCCCGATTAAAGGCAATTCCAGAAATTAAAGCACTTTCCATTGGTGATTCCTCATAGGTAATGAGTGTGCCATTACCGGCTGTAAATGATGATAAAACGCGCAACGCAACATTATATTTGCCTGCAAATTCGACGGAGCGGATTTGTAAAACTTTTGAACCCAGGCTTGCCATTTCCAGCATTTCTTCAAAGGTGATACGATCCAGACGACGGGCTTTGGGTTCGACGCGCGGGTCAGTGGTGTAAACGCCGTCAACATCAGTAAAAATAAGACATTCATCAGCTTTTAACGCGGCTGCCAGTGCCACTGCGGTAGTGTCCGAACCGCCACGCCCCAATGTCGTGATATTGCCATGCTCATCAACACCCTGAAAGCCCGCCACGACAACGACTTTGCCCTGCTTGAGATGCGTATGGATACGCGTGTCGTCAATCTTGCGTATGCGTGCTTTCGTGTGGCTGCTGTCGGTCAGGATTTTCACCTGACTGCCGGTGTACGAGCAGGCATCGCAGCCTATCTCATGTAAGGCCATGCTCAATAATGCGACCGTCACCTGCTCCCCGGTGGAAATCAACACATCCATTTCCCGTTCCGTAGGCTGTGCCTGCATTTCTTTTGCCAGACCAATCAAGCGGTTAGTTTCACCGCTCATCGCCGACACCACCACGACAATCTGATCACCCAAATCATGGGCTTTTTTTACTTTTTCAGCGACCGCCTTGATACGCTCAACCGTACCTACCGACGTGCCGCCGAATTTATAGACATAAAGTGCCATGTTCTAACCTGTATGTGTTATTTCTTGCGAAGAAGACGAAGATGCTCTCCGAACTGCCCGCTATGATAAAAGGTTTTTGAGTTTTGTTAAACTATTATGAAAAGCGAAACCCGCCACAATCCCTGCGTTGAGCATGTTGTTATTCTTCAGCCCAGGTTTCAAAGACTTCAGTTAATTCAATGGCCAATTCAGGAAATGTGTGCGGCACGGCAATACCATCGGCGTACATTTGTTTAAGCTGGTAACGGCCATTTTCATCCAGCACAAACTGATGGATCGCTTGTTGTTCAGGATAAACAAGCCAGTATTCGGTAACGCCGCTTTCCTGGTACAGTTCATATTTAATTTTCATTTCCCGCTTGGAATTACCTTTTGACAGAATCTCAATAATCCAGTCGGGCGCACCGTTACAGCCTCTCTCATCCAATTTTTGCACATCACAGATCACACATAAATCAGGTTGTATCACGGTGTGAATGTCTTGATTGGCTAAGATTGATTTTTTTCGGTCGTATAATCGAACATCAAACGGTGCGGCAAAAACTAGGCATTTTTTATGGTTGAAAAAATTGGACAACGGGCGGCTCAGATTCATTGAAACGCGTTGATGTTTCACATTCGGCGCAGGTGACATCAACATGATTTTGCCTTTAATTAGCTCAACGGCTTCATCAAATTGCCATGTCAAATAATCGGCATAACTGTAAGTCTGGTTTAAATCTAATTGCGATAATCGGGTGATTTTTGGCATAGCTTTAATCCTCTTTAACACCCGGTTTGCGTCACTAAAAAATCAAAGTAATAACTAAACGTTCTGAAATTGAAATTAAGGGTTTAAAAATACGCTTCAAACCAACTGCCCAATCTCAACGTTGAAACCACTACACGGTTGCTGCCCATCAGCATTAAAAAAACGCACTTGGCCTTGTTCATCAACCAACCACACTTCCAGCGCCCCTGATTTTAAATACAAGGTAATTTTCTTATGCATCTCTCTAGTGCTATTCGATGGAGAGATAATTTCAACACAAATTTCAGGGGCGGAAGAGGCGCAAAGCTCATGGCGATGCTGCTGAAAATAATCATCTGAACCCCAAGCGACATCAGGGACTTTAACACCGCTGTGAGTTTGGATCGCCAACTCGGTAAAAATTCGCCCGCCCAATTGATTTTTCAACAAAGTTGCCAGCTCGCCTTGTAAAAAACTATGGATAAAAGAAGAAGGTGACATTTCAATATGCCCTTGCCGATTCAATTCGATTTTATAAGGCAAATCGTGTAAGGATTTGTCAGCTAAAACATCTTGCCATTGCATAATACCTCCCAAAAATAATCATAGAAGCAACCGCGGGCATCAGTAACAACATGTTTTTACTGCGCTAACAGTTACTTACCTATCACTAGGCGTGTTTGCCTGCACCCAACCAGCAACCCCAGCCAAAGCCCCATCCAACCCAGCCGGATCATTTCCCCCAGCCATCGCCATATCCGGCCTGCCGCCGCCTTTACCGCCGACTTGCGTAGCGACAAAATTAACCAGATCGCCTGCTTTTATCTGCCCCATTTTATCTTTGGTCACACCGGCAATCAGGCTGACTTTGTCGCCTTCGACCACCGCCAACACAATCGCCGCGCTGCCGAGTTTGTTTTTCAACTGATCGACCAGTTCACGCAGGGATTTAGGATCGACATTATCCAATTTAACCGCCAGGACTTTAATGCCCGCAACATCGACGGCCTGATTGCTGAGTTCGTCACCTGCCGAGCTTGCAAGTTTGGCGTTCAGGCGTTCCAGTTGTTTTTCAAGATTCCTGGTTTTTTCCAGCAGTTGTTCGACTTTTTCCGCCGCTTTATCCGGGGCGCTTTTCAGCAATCCGGCAATCGAAACCAGCGCTTGATCGCGCTCGGCCAGCCATTCCAGACAACCTGCGCCCGTTACCGCTTCAATCCGCCTGACGCCGGCCGCCACACCGGTTTCACTGATGATTTTAAAGCAGCCTATGTCCCCTGCCCGTTCGACATGCGTACCGCCGCACAGCTCGGTGGAAAAATCGCCGATTTTTAACACCCTGACTTCCGCACCGTATTTTTCGCCAAATAACGCCATTGCACCGGCTTTTACCGCATCATCTTTCGCCATGATTTGCGCAGATACAGGTTGATTCAAGCGAATCTGTCCGTTGACCCGCTGTTCCAGTAAGGCGATTTGTTCGGGGGTGACCGGTTCAAAATGCGAGAAGTCAAAACGCAAGCGTTCGGTATTGACCAACGAGCCTTTTTGCGTGACGTGCTCGCCCAACAGTTGCCGTAACGCGGCGTGTAGCAAATGCGTTGCGGTATGGTTGAGTTCGGTGGCTTTACGGTCATCGGCACTGACTTTGGCATCGCACAATTGTCCTGTGGCCAGTTCGCCGGACAACACTTTACCTTTGTGCAGAAACAATGTTCCACCCTGTTTTTGCGTGTCATTGACGGCGAATACGGCATCGCCTGCGATGAGTCGCCCGCAATCGCCGACTTGTCCGCCGGACTCGGCGTAAAACGGGGTTTTGTCTAACACGACCACGCCTTCTTCGCCAGCCTGCAAGCTGTCAACCGGTTGGCCTTCGCGGTATAGCGCGACGATATGCACTTCATCATCAAGATGGTCGTAGCCGGTAAACTCGGTTTGGCTGTCCAGTTTGATGTCCTGATCGTAATCGTTGCCAAAACTGCTGGCTGACCGCGCCCGTTCGCGCTGTGCTGTCATAGCCGTTTCAAAGCCCGCGTGATCGACCGTCAAGTTGTTTTCACGGGCAAAATCAGCGGTTAAATCGACGGGGAAGCCGTAGGTGTCATAAAGTTGAAACACGGTGTCGCCGGGGATGACAGACCCTTGCAGCTTGGCGACACAGGCTTCCAGAATTTTCATGCCTTGGCCTAAGGTCTCGGCAAAACGCTCTTCTTCTTTTTTCAATATCCGTTCGATTTGCGCCTGGGCATTTTTCAGTTCTGGATAAGCGTCGCCCATTTCTGCGACTAAGGGCGCAACCAGTTGGTAAAAAAACACATCGTGTATGCCCAATCGGTAACCATGGCGAATCGCGCGGCGAATGATGCGGCGCAACACATAACCGCGCCCTTCATTGGAGGGCATCACGCCATCGGCAATCAGAAAAGCGCAAGAGCGGATATGGTCGCTAATCACCCGCAATGAGCTGTTATGCAAATCATCGGTGTTAGCCAGTTTTGCCGCTGCGGTGAGTAATTTTTGGAACAGGTCACACTCATAATTGCTATGCACGCCTTGTAAGACGGCGGCGATACGCTCCAAGCCCATGCCGGTGTCAACCGAGGGTTTGGGCAACGGTGTCAACGCGCCATCGGCAGCACGGTCGTATTGCATAAACACCAAATTCCAGATTTCAATATAACGGTCGCCGTCTTCATCAGGGCTGCCTGGAGGGCCGCCAGCGATATGTTCGCCGTGATCGTAGAATATTTCCGTGCAAGGCCCGCACGGGCCGACATCGCCCATCGACCAGAAATTATCTTTCGCGCCGATTTTTGAAAAACGGCTGCGGTCTATGCCGACATCATTCAGCCAGAGGCTTTCCGCTTCCGCGTCTTCTTCAAATACCGTGACCCATAATTTTTCGGCAGGTATCCCCAGTTCTTGGGTTAAAAAATCCCACGCGTAATGTATCGCGTCTTTTTTGAAATAATCACCAAAACTGAAGTTACCGAGCATTTCAAAAAAAGTATGATGCCGTGCGGTATAACCGACATTTTCCAGATCGTTATGTTTGCCGCCTGCGCGTACACAACGCTGGCTGGTCGCCGCCTTGTTAAAATCACGGTGTTCGCGGCCTAAAAACACGTCTTTAAACTGCACCATACCTGCGTTGGTAAATAACAAAGTGGGGTCGTTGCCTGGCACCAGTGAACTGGAAGGCTCTATTGAATGCCCGCGCTGACGAAAGAATTCCAGAAAGGCGGAGCGCAACTCGGCGCTAGTCATTTTTTTCATGATAGTAGATGAGGTGGGTAAAACTAAAACTTAGGGATAGTGATTGATAAGTGATTGAATAACGCGCTGACCATGTCTGCCGGGAAACCGCGCTGCATTAAAAAACGGCTGCGTTTTGCCCATTCTTGACGGGCTATGCAAACTTTTTGAGGGTTGTCGTGCTTGTATTTTTTGCTATAAACCTGCTCCAGCACAGCCATCCAGCTACCTGCCACAGCCACTACAATGCCGTCAAGATTAACTGCGTCAACACCATTTTGTTGCAACTGATAACTGATGAAAACAGGGCCATAGCCCTTCTGGATACGATGCCTTGCATAACTTTCTGCATACCTTAAGTCGTCCTGCCAACCCTCACGGGCCAAATCCTCAATAACAGCCAGGATTTCGTGCTTGTCGTAACCTTTTATCAGGCATTTATTGAGCAGTCCTTTCTGGCTATGTTCCCTACACGCCAGAAAACGCAGACAAACTTCTTTGATTTCCTTAGTATCGTTCACAACAAGCTACGGTCATTCCTCATCCACTACTACGGACATTTCAACAAACGAATTTTCAGCCGCAAGCACAGCAGGTTTGGCAAAAGCGACCGCCCTGATTTTTGTTTCGATTTCTTTGGCTTTTTCAGGGTGTTCTTTCAAAAAAGTTTTGACATTTTCTTTGCCCTGACCGATTTTTTCATCACCGTAGCTGTACCATGAACCCGCTTTTTGAATAAAACCGTACTTGACACCTAAATCCACCAGCTCACCTACAAAAGAAATGCCTTCGCCGTACAAAATCTCAAATTCAGCCTCTTTAAAAGGCGGTGCGACCTTGTTTTTTACCACTTTTACACGGGTTTCATTGCCGATGATTTCATCGCCTTTCTTAATTCCGCCAATACGACGTATATCCAGACGCACCGACGCGTAAAATTTCAATGCGTTACCGCCAGTCGTGGTTTCCGGGCTGCCAAACATAACCCCGATTTTCATCCTGATCTGGTTAATAAAAATAACCAAGGTATTGGATCGCTTGATATTACCCGTCAGTTTTCTTAACGCCTGGGACATTAACCGCGCTTGCAAGCCCATGTGCGAATCGCCCATATCACCTTCAATCTCGGCTTTAGGGGTTAAGGCTGCAACCGAATCGATAACCACAATATCGACCGCTCCAGAACGCACCAGCATATCGGTGATTTCCAGCGCCTGCTCACCCGTATCTGGCTGAGAAACCAGTAAATCATTGACGTTAACGCCGATTTTTTCGGCATAACCTGGATCAAGTGCATGTTCGGCATCAACAAATGCCGCTGTGCCGCCCAGTTTTTGGATTTCGGCGATCACCTGCAAAGTCAGCGTGGTTTTGCCTGATGATTCAGGCCCGTAGATTTCGACGACACGGCCGCGCGGCAAACCACCACAACCCAATGCAATATCCAGCCCCAATGAGCCGGTAGAAACCACCTCTATGTCGCGGGACGCTGCGACATCGCCCATACGCATGACCGAACCTTTGCCGAACTGCTTTTCTATCTGCATCAGCGCTGCGCCGAGTGCTTTCTTTTTGTTCTCGTCCATTGTTAATGCCCTTGTGTGTGCGTTATACCCGCAAAATACGGGGATTGTGAAAGCTTGCCAGAAAAAATGCCGCAAAATCAAAGCCGTTTATTATTACATAGGCATAGGGCTTCGGGTAGTGTTGATTTTTGTGTAGGGGCGTTGCATTGCAACGTCCCTACACTTGTGTGCAAGGTACGCACTAATCATGAAAACGCTATAATGATGGTAATTTTTTCTACGTTGAATGTGTCAACAGACGGATAGGGCCATGGCAAATAAACAAATCGGTATCGTCGGCGAAGTGCTGTTTGACCAGTTCCCTGATGGCAGGCAAAGTTTAGGCGGTGCGCCTTTTAATGTCGCATGGCATCTTCAGGCGTTTGGCCAACATCCTGGCTTTATCAGCCGGATCGGTAACGACACAATGGGACAAAGCATCCGATCAGCCATGCTTGCCTGGGGCATGGATACCGGCTTTCTGCAAACCGATAACGGGCATCCCACCGGAACCGTCGAGGTGACTATCAGCAACGGCGAGCCTGGCTATGCCATCCTCAATAACCAAGCCTATGATTTTATTGATGCTAACCAACTCAATCCAGAGCGGCAATACAGCATCCTTTATCACGGCACGCTGGCATTGCGTCATCAACAAACGGAACAGGCGGTTACTGCGTTAATAACCCGCCATACCGGCAAAGTTTTTATTGATGCCAATCTGCGCGAACCGTGGTGGCAAATCGGGCAAGTTGAACAATGGCTGGCAAGGGCCGACTGGCTTAAATTGAACCACGATGAATTAATGCAGCTTGCGCCTAGGCAAAAGACCTTGCAAACAACCCTACAGCGGTTTATCGAACACTTCCGGCTAGAAACCTTGGTTGTCACCTGCGGCGATCAAGGCGCTATTGCACTGACAAATACTGGCGAATTTACCGAAACCGCCCCTGCTGCCAATTTAGCCATCGCCGATACGGTCGGCGCGGGTGATGCGTTTGCGGCGGTGCTTTTGTTGGGTTTGCAACAGGGCTGGCCGTTGCCTCTGACGATGCACAGGGCGCAGGATTTTGCCTCGGCGCTGGTGACGAAGAAAGGCGCTATCGTTCAGGATTTGGAGTTTTATCAGCCATTTGTTGCCCAATGGGGCTTATCCTGACCTTAAGACAACGTAAAGTATTCACTTCCCCCTTTGAAAAAGGGGGAGAGCTTGCGAGGGGGCAGAGGGGGATTTATCTAATAAAATCTCCCCTAACCCCTCTTTTTCAAAGAGGGGGACTGAATAAGTACAAGACAACATCTCCAACGCCAATCCAGCCATCGCTTTTGAAGCGCCGCCCTGCCCCAATTTTTGCTTAACCTGGTGCAGATTTTCGCGCATTTCATCGGCGTAAGCTTTATCGGTCAAGATACGCAACACTTCAGCGGCAAGATTTTCCGCCGTTGCCTCATGCTGGATAAATTCCTTGACGATACGTTTGTCAGCGATGATATTCGGCAAACCGATAAACGGCGTTTTAACTAGCCAGCGTCCCAGCCAATAGGTAATCGGCGCCAATTTGTAGCCAATCGCCATGGGTACGGTCAGCAAGGCGATTTCCAGCGTTGCTGTGCCGGAAGCCGTCATCACCGCGTCGCAGCATTGCATGACATCATAAGCCTGGTTTTTGATAACGGTAATTTTGACGGGCGATGGCTGCAAATAAGTTTCCAGCAAACTATCATCGATTGAACCCGCTTGCGGCAAGATAAACTGCAAATTCGGCAAACGGGTTTGCAACTGTCCGGCGGCAGCCAGCATAACCGGCAACATGCGCTTGATTTCATTGACGCGGCTGCCGGGCAACAAACCAACGACCGGCAAGCGTCCATCGAGCTTAAAATGCGCCAAGGCTTCGGCTTTACTGTATTGCGGATGGACTTTATCCACTGAAGGGTGGCCCACATATCGCACCGGGACATTTTCGGCCTCGTAATAAGCAGTTTCAAAGGGGAAAATCACCGCCATCATGTCGATCACCTTGCCGTACTGTTTAACCCGCCCTGCCCGCCACGCCCAAACCTGCGGGCTGACATAAAACAACACTTTTATACCTTGCTGTTTGGCGAAACGCGCCAGTTTAAAATTGAATTCCTTGTAATCCACACAAACCAGCAAATCAGGCTTTTCAGCGGCAAGCAACTGCTGCATCAAGGTTAATGCACGGCGAATTTCAGGATAATGCTTGATGACTTCAACCACCCCAATGACAGCAATCGAAGCCGAATCATAGCGGATGTCTATCCCCGCCTCCGCCATTTTTGCACCGCCCATGCCGATGCCCTTAAGCTCAGGCCGGGATTTTTTCATCTCGATAAACAGATTGGCGGCATGTTGGTCGCCGGAAGGTTCACCGGCGCTGAAGGCTATCGTTAATGGTTTGTGCTGGGGCATAATCAACCCGCCGCAAAGGCATTGCGTATCACCGCAACAATTTTTTCAATATCGTCATCGGTTAAAAACGGGCAAATCGGCAATGAAAAACAGTGGGCCGCAACGGATTCAGTCACCGGCAAACTCAATCCTTCACATTCCTGCTTGAACACATTTTGCTGATGCAAAGGCACGGGGTAATAAACCGCGCAACCAATTTGCCCGTCCTGCAATGCCTTTAAAATGTCATCACGGCGATCTGACAACAGCGTGTATTGATGATAAACATGCACACCCAACCCGTCTTCATAAGGCGTGGTCAGCGGCAAATCCGCCATCAGCTTTGAATAACGATGGGCAACACGCCGACGCGCCTGATTGTATTGGTCGATGCGCTTTAATTTCGCCCGCAAAATCACCGCCTGCATTTCATCCAAACGGCTGTTATAGCCAATAACATCATGATAATAACGGACATTTGAGCCATGATTACGCAACTGCCTGAGCAGGTCTGCGGTTTCGTCCGAATCAGTGACCACCAAACCGCCATCACCAAACGCGCCCAAATTTTTGCTGGGAAAAAAACTGTAGCCGGCAGCATGACCTAGCGTACCGGTTTGTTTGCCGTTGATACTTGCACCAAATGACTGGCAGCAGTCCTCAATCAGTTTCAAATTATGCGCTTGGCATATCTGCCCTATTTTGCCCATATCAGCGGGTTGGCCGAATAAATGCACCGGCATCACAGCTTTTGTTTTAGGTGTAATGGCTTGTTCTATCGCTTCCGGCGAAATGTTAAACGTGCGCGGGTCAATATCGACAAAAACCGGCACTGCACCAACATATTTAATCGCTTCCGCCGTCGCAATAAAGGTAAAAGCCGTCGTGATGACTTCATCACCCGCGCCTATACCTTCGGCAATCAGCGCCAAATGCAGCGCATCCGTGCCTGAAGCGACGCCAATGGCGTGTTTGACGCCCAGATAAGCGGCAGTTTCTTGCTCAAAAGCCTGCACATTCGGCCCTAAAATGAACGAACAGTTTTCTATGGTCTGAGCCAGACCTTGTTCAACTTCGTCTTTAATTTCAGCGTATTGGGCTTTGAGATTTACCATTGGGATCATATTTTTTTCCTAGATTCCACAGTTTTTTGTGGGCGGGTTAATTTTTAAACTTGTGTTCATGTGCGGAGAGGGTATTGCTTTTTTTACCAAGCTGTAGAAACCGGATATTGAATAATCATTTTATCGGGGGTCAAAATAATTAAATCGTTTGCTAGTGCCTGACAAACAAGCATTTTATCGAAGGGATCGCGATGATGGTTAGGCAAGTTGCTTAAATAAAATACGGATTTTTCACCCGGCGCCAAATGTTCTATAAAGTGCTTGTCACATTGTTGTTTTATAAAATCTTCTGGCGGACTAGGCAAAGGTAGTTTGCCTAATTGAAATTTAACGATAATTTCCCAGACAGAAACACTGCTTAGATAAATGCTGTTTTCAGGATTTTGAAACAATAGCTTAGCTTTTTCACTAACTTCTGCTGCATCAATGGTCAGCCATAAAAAAGTGTAAGTATCCAATAAAATTTTCATTCCATTCCTTCAAAAGTATCCAGTATCTCATTGGGCAAAGGCTCAAAAAAATTGGCTGGGATTTCAAACATGCCTTTTGCCAAACCTATTGGACGCCGCTTGATTCCCCCCCCTTGTTTTTTCTGGTGCAAATTTAACCTAAGGTAATGGATAAAATCATAAATTTCTGCCAGTTTTGCTTCTGGCAGTTGTTTTATTTCTTCGATCAGTTGCTCTTGTAACATGATTTTTCCTATAGATTAACGTATCGGCAAGGCTGTAAGGCGGATCGCCGATAGGCAATCCGCCTTACGGGTTACGGGTTTATGCCTTGCGGGTACTCTGCTAAACCCTACCCAAACGCTGCTCAGTTTCAAGCACTTGTTGTGTAGTCTGTAGCACAGTATCAGGATTCAGGCTCATGGAATCGATACCAATTTCAACAAGATATTCCGCCATTTCAGGATAATCTGACGGCGCTTGCCCACATAATCCGCAATGCCGGTGATTACGGCGTGAGCCTTCGACGGCAAGGCGGATCATTGCCTTAACGCCTGCGTCACGTTCATCAAAATCATCAGCGACGATAGCAGAATCACGGTCTACGCCTAGCGTCAATTGTGTCAAGTCATTGGAGCCGATAGAAAAACCGTCAAAATATTCGGAGAACGCATCGATCTGGATGACGTTATTGGGTATCTCACACATAACGTAAACCTCCAAGCCGTTCTCGCCGCGCTTTAAACCCAGCGTTGCCATGTAATCCAATACGCGCTTGGCTTCGGGTATGCGGCGGCAGAACGGGATCATCAAGATCACGTTAGTCAAGCCCATATCGTCACGCACCCGTTTCATCGCGGCGCATTCCAGCGCGAAGCCTTCGGCATAAGCGGGATGGGTGTAACGTGATGCGCCCCTGAAACCTATCATCGGGTTTTCTTCATCAAATTCAAACCAACGGCCACCCAATAACGTGGCGTATTCATTGGTTTTAAAATCGGATAGGCGCACGACCACAGGTTTGGGATAAAACGCGGCGGCAATCGTAGCGACACCTTCCGATAGGCGCTGTATGAAAAACTCCGCCGCGCTTTGATAATGACAGGTCAGTTGTTTTAGCTGCTCAAGTTCGCCCGCATCCTGTACCCGCTCAGGATGCAGCAGCGCCATGGGATGCGCCTTGATATATTCAGTGATAATAAATTCCATACGCGCCAAACCCACGCCGTCATTCGGCAGGAAGCTAGTTTTAAAGGCAATCTCAGGATTACCGATATTCAGCATGATTTTGGTTTTTGGGCGTTTAAGGCCTGACAAATCGGTAGTTTTGATTTCATAGTCCAACAACCCTGAATACACTTTGCCAATATCACCTTCCGCGCAAGATACGGTGACAGGCGTATTGTTCTTAATTGCAGTCGTGGCATGATCGCAACCGATAACCGCCGGAACGCCCAGCTCGCGTGAAATAATCGCCGCATGGCAGGTCCTTCCGCCGCGATTGGTGACGATAGCCGAAGCGATTTTCATCACCGGCTCCCAGTCCGGCGTGGTCATATCGGCTATCAGCACATCGCCCGCCTTGAACCGGCCTAGCTGTTCAACATTGTCAATAATGCAGGCATTGCCCGCCGCAATTTTGCTGCCGACGGCATGTCCGGTAATCATCGGCGCCGCTTTGCCTTTAAGCACATATTGCTCCAGGATCATGCCGCGCAGTTGTGACACCACCGTTTCTGGACGCGCCTGGACAATATAGAGTTTGCCGTCCAAGCCGTCTTTCGCCCATTCCATATCCATCGGTTTTGCATAACCTGCTTTGGCACTGTAATGGTTTTCGATTTTTATCGCATAATCGGTGAGCGTCAGCACATCGGCATCGCTAAGACAAAAACGGTTGCGTTCCTCGGCGGAGGTGACGATATTGTGCGTGGATTCGCGGGTGCTTCTATCGCTGTAGACCATTTTTATTTTTTTCGCACCCAGCGTGCGCTTCAACACGGCGCGATAGCCTTGTTGATAAGTCGGTTTGTGGACATAAAACTCGTCGGGATCGACGGCGCCTTGCACGACGTTTTCACCCAGACCATAAGCGCCAGTGATGAACACGACATCACTGAAACCGGATTCGGTATCCAGCGAAAACATCACGCCACTGGAATCCAGATCGGAGCGCACCATTTTCATCACGCCTATCGATAGCGCCAGTTTGAAATGGTCAAAGCCTTGATCGACGCGGTAATGAATCGCACGGTCAGTAAATAAACTGGCAAAACAGCGTTTGCAGGATTCCAGCAAGGCTTGATCGCCGCGAATATTCAGAAAAGTGTCTTGCTGTCCGGCAAAACTCGCCGTTGGTAAGTCTTCGGCGGTCGCCGAACTGCGTACCGCAACACTGACTTCTTCACCGTACTGTTGCTGAAGCGCGTCAAAAGCGGCAAGAATCTGGACTTCAAGGTCATCCGGCAGCGGCGCGGCATAAATGATTTCGCGGGCTTTGCGGGCGCGTTTAGCCAGATCGGCAACATCATCGGGATTAAGATCATCCAGTGCCTGATGCAAGGCGTCCCAGCCGTTGGCCTGATCCAGCACATAACGGTACGCCTCGGCGGTTATCGCAAAACCGTTGGGAATCAGGATGCCCTGCGGCGTCAGTTCCTGGTACATTTCCCCCAGCGAGGCGTTTTTACCGCCGACCAAAGGCACATCATCTATCGTTAATTCTTTGAACCAGCGGATATAATTGGTTTGTTCTGACATGGTGTTCTCCTGTTTTTATTGTTTATTATTCGTGATATTCATGCCAATACATTGACTGCCAACCGTTCCGCGATGGTATGCAAGCGGTCGTCGTTAGTCCAAAAGCCGTAACAACCGTGATATTGTGCAACGGCCAGATGTAGGGCATCTGGTGTTTTTAAGCCATGTTGAGCGCGAAGTTCTGCGGCTTTCCGGTAAATGGCAGGTGTTATTTCCAAGCGGACATAATCTTCAAAAAACATTTCGTAACGTTCGATCATAGCCAGATTGGTTTGCCGTAAAGGCAGCACTAAACATTCCATCTCAACTAGAGGCGATATACAAAACCGCCGGTTCATGTCAGCTTCGATAGCCTGAGTTATCACAGCGCCAAAACGGGGATGCTGTTCGACAAAGTAAATCACCAGGCAGGAATCCAAATAAACCCATTCGGGTATTAATCCCATGCGTTTCTTTCCTGTTCGATCTGTGCGTCGATTTCTTCCTCAGTCCTTTGGAATTCCGGTTTTAACGGGTTTTCGGCAAGCCGTTTCAACAACATTGCCGCGCTACCACGTTCGGGAGAGCTTGTAGGTTCAAGCAAGGTAAGCAATACCCGTGCGGGAGCCAACACTTGTATAGGTTCCAAAAAACGTACTTGACCGGAGGGTTCCAGTATGGCTTCTATAGTTTGTAACATGAGTTTTGCCCGTTAAATTTGAATAAAACCGCTGAATTGTAAGATGCTTTAAACTTCCCGTTGGATTTTGGCGTGTTCTCAAACTGGCGCTTGAGCAACATCCCAATAACTTCTTTTAGATTTTGATTTAATTCATCCAGACTTTCGGCTTGCGTATGTGCGCCCGGAAACCCAGTCACAAAACCAACATACAAACCTGTTTCTGGGCAACGCTCAACAATTGCGGTATAGGTTTTCAAAGTAATCACCTGCCTGATGTTTTTATTTTGCCTCGTTCCCAAGCTCCAGCTTGGGAATGCAGTCTTGGAAGCTCCAGCTTCCCGACTCGCGAAGCTGGAGCTTCGCTAACTGGGTTCCCAAGCTAGAGAGCTTGGGAACCAGCGCAAACCAACGGATATAGTTAATTTGTGCTGACATGGTGTTCTCCTGATCTTATTGTTTGTTTTTTGCGAACTTCGAGGCGTGTAGGGTGGGCAGGCTTTTTTGCCCACCGCTTCAATCGGTTGCTATGTTTCGCGTGGGCACGAAAAGCATGTGCCCACCCTACCTGTCTGCCCCATAGCACAGCGCATCCACGTCAGCCCCGTGGTTTTATGCGTCACCGTGCCGTCGTTGTTGATAATAAATTCGCTGGTCGGTGTAGTGGGCGTGGCAAAGGCTGCTTGCCAGCTGAATAACAGCA
The DNA here is from genome assembly GCA_030689765.1 of Methylovulum sp. Lineage (GTDB taxonomy): Bacteria > Pseudomonadota > Gammaproteobacteria > Methylococcales > Methylomonadaceae > Methylovulum. The sequence continues at coordinate 3,281 of JAUYEP010000078.1, read as the reverse complement.
GTAGCACGGTGATTAGGGACAAACCATACTTCATTATGGGGCGGAGGGGCGGGGTGTTCATGATGTTTCTCCAGTGGGTGGGTGTAGAGACGTTGCATTGCAACGTCTAGCAATCATCGTCTAATATCTGCAAACTGTAATATCTGTGCGGGGTTATGGTGGATAGGTGTGTAGGGCAGACGTTGCAATGCAACGTCTCTACCGCAATACGCCAGGCGGACAAAGCTGTAAGGCAATCCGCCATTTTTGCGCTCGTTCCCAAGCTCCAGCTTGGGAATGCAGTCTTGGAAGCTCCAGCTTCCTGACCCGCGAAGCTAGAGCTTGGGAACCAGCGCAAAATCTGCTGTTGTAATAGGGAAATCTGGAAATGCTTTTAACTTTAAGCGAATACGCTCAAACTGCGCTTCATGAGCAATGCCGGACAATATTTCCTGACGAATGACACCCAACAGGATCACTTGCCTTTGCTGGATACTGTTATTTAGTTCGTCAATAATTTTTTGGTTGGACACCTGGGAGCGTCGCCGCAGTGCGTAAGACCAAACACAGGTGTCGGCTAAAATCTTCATCGCACACGGCGCTGTTGTTTGTAATCATAATCTTCTGCAAAATCCACCGTGCCAAATTCTTCGCTGATCGTTTGTTGTTCTAAATATTGCACATAGTGTTCAACTGCTTTTTCAACAGCGTCTTGTAAATTCTGGTGATGCCCTAATTGTTGGGCGCGTTCTACTGTTTTTTCATTATTGATGGCTATGTTAATCATGGTTACGTCCTCAATATGCCTGCAAGTGGTTTATGTTTAAAAAAGCTGTAAGGCGGATTCGCCGATAGGCAATCCGCCATCGGTATGCTATGAAGTGGCGGTTTGCTGGCGCGAAACTGCCTTACGGGTTATTCCTGATTTATTTCCTTAATCATCGCTTGACGCAAAAGTTCATTAATACGCGCTTGATAACCACTGCCTTGACTTTTAAACCAATTGACCACATCGGCATCAATACGTAAGGCTAGTTGTTGTTTAACTGGGCGATAAAATAACGCCTGTTTTGCTTCACGCCATTGCTCCTCTGAAGTAGCGGCAATGTCTGAATAGTCTATTTGTTCGTCAGGCATAGCTTCAAGGTGCGCTAGCGCTGCCAATTGTTGTTTTGTTAATGGGGTGTTATTTGCCTTGTTCATAAATCCTCCGCTCTGTTTTATCGGCTTTTCGCGCCGAGATAATGCGTATACGGTCTTCGCCGTCGGTCTCAATCACAGTGTGTGGTGGGCAGGCTTTTTTGCCCACCCTTTCAATCCGTTGCTATGTTCGCGTGGGCACGAAAAACATGTACCCACCCTACTCTACTGTAATATCTGTACGGCGTTATGGTGCATAGGTGTGTAGGGCAGACGTTGCGGTACCCGAGGGCATAAATGCAACGTCTCTACCTTAATACGCCAGGCGGACAAGAATAATTATCCAGCACCTGCACATAATTGGCGCGTTCATAAGCACCGGGATCAATCGCATGTTGCTGGCTGACACTGCCTTTTAATTGGCTGACTGACTCATACTCATGCTCAACCAGCCAGTTTTCCAGCCCGGTCAGCAGCTCCCGCAGACGCTCAGGCCCATGCGCCAGCAGCACACTGCAAAGATGCACGACATCGGCGCCAACGAGCAACGCTTTTAAGATGTCTGGTGTTTGATGGAAGCCGCCCGTCACTGCAAGCGACAATTTGACCCGGCCATACAGCAGCGCCGTCCAGCGTATGCGCAACAAGGCTTCGGCGGACGTTGACAAGTCCAGTTTAGGCGTCACTTGCAAGGTTTCCAGATCAATATCCGGTTGGTAAAACCGGTTAAACAACGCGATGCCGTCCGCACCGGCAATTTCAAGGCGTTTGGCGAAATGCACCGGCGAGCTGAACTGTGAGGACAGTTTTAGCGTAATGGGCAAACGGATATGACGCTTTAATTCTTGTAATATTTCCAGATAGCGGTTTTCAACTGTCGCGCTGTCCTCAAAGACATTGGCAGCCAGATGATAGATATTCAGCTCCAGCGCATCAGCGCCCGCTTCTTGCAATGCCCGCCCATAATCCAGCCAGCCGCTTAATGACGTGCCGTTTAAACTGGCAATAATAGGGATAGCCAAATGGGTTTTCAGTTTTTGCAGGTGTTCCAGATAGCGTTCCTGGTAGGATTTTAGGGTATCCGGCACCGGATGAAATGAATCCGCCTCACCATGCCCTATCGCCTGCTGATAAAAAAACCGCGCAAATTGCTGACTTTCCGCCTCGATTTTTTCTTCAAACAACGAAGCCATCACCAAGGCCGATGCCCCCGCGTCTTCTAGCTGTCTTGCACTGTCCAGGTCTTTACTGAGCGGCGATGATGACGGTACCAAAGGATTCGCAAGTTTAAGGCCCAAATACTGTGTGCTTAAATCAACCATGGTCCACCTCGGTTTTTAACTGTGCTTTCAATGCCGAAACTGAGGTGTTTTCATCCCAAGCCAATTCCGACAATTGTTTATAGTAGTGATAGCGGCGTTTGACATCCTGCTGCGCCTGTTTTAAAAACGCCTCCGCCGCATCGGGGTTGGTTTGCCATAACATGCTGAAGCGGGTTTCGGTCATGACAAAATCGCGGTAAGGAATGGACGGCTCAGGCGAATCCAGGTGCATCGGGTTTTTGCCTTGCTTGATCTTGTTAGGATCGAAGCGGAACAACGGCCAATGCCCGCTTTTTACCGCCAGATTTTGTTGCCGGTGATTGTTCGACAAGTCCACGCCATGCGCGATACAAGGCGAATAAGCAATGATGATCGATGGCCCGTCATGCGCTTCGGCATCTAAAAAGGCATTGAGCGTTTGCGTGTCCTTGCCGGCATAGGCGACATGTGCGACATACACATTCGGGTAATCCATCGCCAATAGGCCTAAGTCTTTTTTAGCCGTCGCCTTACCGCCTGCGGAAAATTTTGCCACCGCACCTAAAGGCGTGGATTTGGAGGTTTGCCCGCCAGTGTTGGAATACACTTCGGTGTCCAGCACCAGAATATTGACATTACGCCCACTCGCCAGCACATGGTCAACACCGCCGAAGCCGATGTCATACGCCCAACCGTCGCCGCCGATAATCCAGACGCTTTTTGTGCATAGACTATCGGCAAGCTCTAACAAAATCGCGGCGTTATGATGACTGCCAGTCCTTTGAGGACTGGCAGTCATGGCATCCAGTGCCGCCAAGCGTTGTTTTAAGTCGGCAACGCGCTCAGGTTGCCCGTAAATGC
>JAUYEP010000077.1 GCA_030689765.1 Methylovulum sp. | reverse complement strand
AGCGAAGGACGGTCGTTTCCGGCGCTTGTGCCCCCCATTGCGCCGGAAACGCCAGTTTTCGCTTGCGCTCAAACAGGCTTATTCCGGCCTACAGATCTACCGTTGTTGCTGTAATCAACCTGATATGAAACCGCTGTAATTCCGCCAATCCCATTCGCTTTACGATAATAGACTGCATCGGCAGTAATCAGCAGGGCCTTTGGCGTTTCTAAGGCGGCGGCATGGTAGAGCGTATCAAACAGATGATGGTTAAGGTCACGGCTGAGATTTATCGCCGTCCGATAAACCTCCGCGCTATCTGCCAAACGCATATCCACCTGCTTAACGACGTTAAATAACTGTAATGCGTAATCAGGGGCGAGTCTGGTGACTACCCCCATGACTTCGGCAAGAAAATGTGGTGGCTGCATCATCAACATGTTTTCACCATCGATCGCTTGCAACAACATCAACGCCTTCTGCACATCCGCTTCTTCAGGTCGGCTTGGCAATAACCATTTGACAGCAACACTGGCATCGACAACTACATACCTCATGGTTGCCGCAATTCGTCACGCGCTGCTCGAATCGCTTCCGCACTAACCGTGGGCATTTGTCCGCGCAACACCAAAATGTCAGCGATGGCCTGATGGTGTTGTTGCTTGCGGATAGCCCTATCTACCGCTTCACGCATCAGTCCGGCGATCACCGCACTTTTATTTTGTCCTTGGTAAGCCGCGTTGAATGCCGCTTTCACATCATCTGGAACACTGAAATTTACGGTAGCCATAACACCCTCAATAATTGTTGAATATTTCAACAATTATTGTCTTTTGCTTGACCAAGCGCAATCGCGATTACTTCTTTAAGCGCATGATACCCATCATTTTTAACGGCAGGCGTTCATAAAACGGCTCGCTGAGGCCTTTACGCACTTTGCGCATGAAATATTTTTCATAGCCTATTTTCGCCCAATGCACCCATTTACCTCTGGAAGCCCATTGCACATTGCGTGGCGGGATTTGTGGCATGGCGAGGAAGGCGATGCCGGAGTCGCCAAAATCAGCCAGGCACAATGCGTTCCAAGTGCCTTTGTGGCTGGGTTCTTTGCCGTCGAGTTCGTCACGGATATTGTGCGCGGTCGCAGTGACCATGGACTCAATCATATAGCCCGTCTTCGGCACACCAGTTGGCACAGGGGTTTGTTTCTGCGGTGGGATGGCGATACACACGCCGACGGAATAAATGTTTTTATAGGTTGGGTTGCGTTGATGGTCATCGACCAGCACAAAGCCGCGCGGGTTGGTCAATTTTTCGATGCCAAACAGCGCATCCACACCTTTGAAAGCGGGCAGCATCATACTGTGTTTGAACGGCAGTTCGTGTTGTTTTTTAACTTGTCCGTTGTCATCAACCTCAGTCACATACATCATGCCGTCTTCAACTTTGTCGACTTTGGCGTTACAAATCCAGTCGATGTGTTTGTTGCGCATTTCGCTTTCCAACATGCCTTTGGTGTCACCCACGCCATCCAGGCCTAGATGGCCGATATAAGGTTCGGAAGTCACATAAGTCATTTTCACCTGATCGCGGATTTTGCGTTTACGCAGATCAGTTTCAACGATGAACATGTATTCATACGCCGGCCCGAAGCAAGATGCGCCTTGTACCGCACCAATGACGATAGGCCCTGGATTTTCAGCGAAACTTCCCCAACGTTCGCCTGCAGGCCCTGCATGGTCAACATGGCAGACAGATTCGGTATGCCCATTGGGGCCTAAGCCCGGGATTTCTTCAAACGCCAGTTTCGGGCCGGTGGCGATCACCAGATAGTCATAAGCGACATGACTGCCGTCCGCCAGCTCAACTTGGTTTTGTTCAGGCTGGAAACGGGCCACTTTTTGTTGGATGAATGTAATTTTTTTATTTTTGAACACAGGTTCCAATGGCACTTTAATGTCGTCCGGTTTACGCCAGTTCACGCCCACCCACGGATTGGACGGCACGAAATGGAAGGTCGGCGTGTCGGCGATCACCACCACCTCATCTTCTTTACGCGCCAAGTCTTTCATTTCAAACGCCATTGGAATTCCGCCTATGCCGGCGCCGACGATTACAATTTTAGCCATGATAATTCTCTCTCAATTATTATTTTAATGCCGGTGTTAATGGCAGGTTTCTTTGACGCCCAGTTTTTTCAGGATTATTTCCAGCGGACAGAATTGGGTGAAACCGCTTTGCAACAAATTGGCGCCGACGAAGGCGGTGAACCATAACCAGTTGCTGTTATGGAACAATGGGCTGCCTTCCACACCTAGGCTTAAGGACAGCAGGATGAAAGTTCCTGCAACGATTCTTACAATACGCTCAGTAGTCATGATTTTGGCTCCTTATGAATGTGTACGAAATACAGCGTTTTCATTCTTCATGTGTTGATCTTGTAGAGACGTTGCATTGCAACGTCTCTACGCTTTTATCGTTCCCACGCTCCGGAGACTGTGAAAGTATTCGTGAATATACATTATTCACCACGAAGGACACGAACGACTGCATGGATGCAGTCGTTCGTGTCCTTCGTGGTTATCAGCTTTATATTGAATACTTTCACAGTCTCTCCGGCGTGGGAATGCAGCTAGTGACGCTCCAGCGTTGCCGCTCGGCAGAGGGCGCTTCAATGGCATTGGCTATGTTGCCGAGTGTGTCGTACTCATTCCTAACTGATAAAGCCCTTGCAAGTTTTTCATGGCTTGTCCGCAGGTTTGCCTATCACCAAGGTAGACAGGCCCAACAATAAAATTGAGCCTGATATCAACAAAACTTCCATACCCGCAGTGTGATGGGTTTGGATGTCGGCGATTAGCATCCGGGACAATGCGGTGATGGCGATAAAGATCAGGCTGCGCACCGGCATGACATTCGTCTGGAAATAGATGCCGACCATCGCCCCCAATTCCAGATAAATAAATAGCAATAAAATGTCGCCTATCGTCGCGTGCCCAATTGTGATCATGCCCACAAACGCCGTAATCGCAGACCAGGCCACACTGGCGCCGATAACAAAAAGCGCCAGATAATGGAAGGCTTCAATCAACAACAAACCCAGTTCATCTATCCGGGCTTTATAGCTTGTACGAAGTTCACTTAGGGGTTGCTGTTTCATAGTGCCATCAATCCAGTGAGGTTTTATGCAAGTTAATCGTGAAAAAAGGGGTAGTGGGTTAAATCTGTTGTTTAGGGGTCCAAAACACGTTTTGGATGTTTTTACACATCCAAGTCATGCCTTGGACTCCGAACTATAGGCAGTGAAATCGTGTGTAGGAAAAACACAGCCTTAACCCACTACCAAAAAAGGAATCCAAATCTGCTGTTGACAAGCAGCCCGCCACTGCAAAAACGCCTTGAGGATTCTCTATTATATTATCGTAAATTTATTAATTAGTATATTAGAAATCGCTAATATAATTGCAGGACTGATTTTATATTGGATAATTATTTGTAATCGTTTAGCCCCCCTGCAACTTCAAGCCAGTATGGCGGTGCTGGCTGAAGCATCTTGCTAAGGAATGGGTACAAAACAACTTCGTCTTGTGTTTTGTACCCTTGGTGGATGCCATGACTGCCAGTCTTTTGAGTGTAGGGTGGGCAAACTGCTTTATCGTTTGCCCACCATTTGTCGACAAAAGCGGTGGGCAGAAAAGCGTTGCCCACCCTACACGGCTGGTGGGTCAATGGCCTGAAACGTAATGGTGCCGTCAAAACAGTGGTGCGCAAGCGCTGGACATTTAAATAAATGTACCTGTCGTTAGCGTTTGCGTACCGGTTATTTGAATGATCAAATCATCAGTCGATGCGCCGGTATAATTAAAATGGTCATTGGCGTTCATATCAACAGCCAGATATCTAGTCGTGCCTACGATAGGTATCACAATCGCTGCTGTAACCGTTCCTGCCACCGCTGTGTTAAACCCTGCTCCGCCGCCTACTGACAATAGAAGGTCGAGGCTTGCAGCAAATGCAGGGCCGCCACTTACGTCAACGAGGCCAGTAACGGCTGTACCGATGTTGGCGACGAGAACGGGCAAATCGATCTTGTCTGATAAAGCGCCATCAAGCACTAAATCACTAAAGACATCCATGCCACTGAGGGCTGCATCGGTAATATCGGCAGTCGCATAAACGACGGTGTCGTTGCCTGTTCCTGTGGTTATCGTATCTTTGCCAAGACCTCCTGTAATCGTATCGTTACCCGTTCCGCCATCAATGACGTCACTGCCCGCCAATCCTAAAATATAGTCATTACCTGCCACACCAGAAAGCGTATCAACGCCTGATGTTCCGGTAAGCAGGTCATTATTAGCCGAGGATGCCGTACCGATAGCAACGTTAGTATTGATCAGCAATTGCGCCAACGTACTCGTACTGTTGTACACATCATAACTATTTCCGCCGTTCGTCACGGTAATTCCCTGGGCTGTCCAGTTGCTTAAGACATTGGTGACCAGATCCCCGCCATTCCCGTCAATCACCAATTGATGGCGACCCACACTAGCCCCCAAATTTGTCCAGCCGTTGCCGTTGTTAAACTGGTTCATGGCGCCCATATCCAGCACATCAGCCGCAGCCAACGTCAGCGTGTTATTGCCGGTGCCGGTCAGGTCAATACGTTCGATGCTCTCGATGCGGCTGCCGCTCATCTGATTTTTAACCGCAGTGAGATCCAGCGTGACACCCGCACCGGACAGCGCCAATGTGTCGGTGCCGCTGCCCCCGTCAACACGCGCCAGATTGCTGCTGGTCACACCCAAAGCAAGCTTGGCAATATTGTCAGCAGAGAGTTCAAACCGGTCATTACCGCCTCCGCCATAAAGCACATCCGCGCCGTCGCCGCCAATCAGGGTGTCATTACCCGCTTTGGCGATGATGGTTTGGCTTGCCGTTGTGCTTGTGAGTGTGTCGGCGTTATCTGTTCCCACTTGGTCTACTGTCGTTTGACCAAACTGGGTGCTGTTACTGCCAAAGATAACGTAACTGCGGCCTGCTTCTGATGTCACTGCGTCATTTTGGGGCGCCCCGATGATCAGGTCAGCGTAGCCATCGGCATTGACATCACCTGCGGCGGCAACAGAAAGGCCGCTAAAGTCCTCCCTATTGTCACCGTTGATGACAAAACCGTCGGCAGTGCTGTTCGTAAAATTAGCAAGATTAACCGCTGGAATAGTAGTCGCTGGAGAAATTATCGTTTTGCCGAACACCAGATAAGTCTTGCCCGCATATCCCCGCGTCGATGTGGGTGATGCGCCACTCGCCCCAACCAAGAGGTCGCCCAGGCCATCACCGTTAAAATCACCCGCTGAGGCGACTGAAATGCCGCTGGCATCATTTGCGGCTTCGCCATTGATGACAAAACCGCCGGTGCCCGCTGCCACCGAAGAGAGGCTAACTGCCGTATTGTTAGCCTTGCCGAATACGACATAGCTGCGCCCCGCATCCGTGGTAGTGGATGAAGGGTCGCTTTGGAACGCGCCGATAATGACATCAGCCAAACCGTCACCGTTGACATCCCCAGCCGCAGCGACCGAATAGCCGCTCAGATCGCCCGCAGTTTGCCCGTTGATGACAAAGCCGCCGGTAGGTGTGGCTCCAGCAATGGTGGAAAGGTCAACCGCCGTATTGTTAGCCTTGCCGAATACCACATAGCTGCGGCCCGCATCCGTACCCGTTGAAGGGTCGCTTTGATACGCGCCGACAATGACATCGCTTAAGCCATCACCATTGACATCACCGGCGGATGCCACGGAAATGCCGCTTTGATCGCTTGCCGCTTGTCCGTTGATGACAAAGCCGCCAGTAAATGATGACAGATTAACCGTCGCTGTGTCAGCCTTGCCGAAAACGACATAGCTACGGCCCGCATCCGCACCGGCGGAAGGATCACTTTGAAACGCGCCGACAATAACATCGCTTAAACCATCGCCATTGACATCACCGGCTGAGGCAATGGATATGCCACTTTGGTCACCTTTAGTTTGTCCGTTGATGGCAAACCCGCCCGCACCTAAAGAGGAAAGCGTAACCGCCGCCGTGCTTGTTTTCCCGAAAACTACGTAACTATGTCCCCCAGTATCCAAATTTGTATCAACACCGCCGGTATCGCCCACAATCAGATCCGCCAGACCGTCACCATTGACATCACCTGCTGAAGCGACGGAAATACCCCCCAGATTACTTGTTACTGAGCCGTTAATGACAAAGCCACCCGTACCCGCCGAAATGGCTGACAGGTTGATGGCGTCTTGATTGGTTTTACCAAAAACGACATAACTACGGCTAGCCCATTCACCTAACGAGGGCTTGCTGTTAAAACCGCCAATAATCAGGTCATCCATGCCATCGCCGTTGACATCACCCGCCGATGCCACCGAAACGCCGCTTAAGCCATCCGCCGACTCGCCATTGATGATAAAGCCCATGCTGTTAATGTCGATAATTTCGATGGATGGCGTGTTTATTGTCACGGCTTTGGTTGATGCAACTGATAAATTTCCAGCTTTGTCCACGGTGTAGAGGTGATAATCGCCATCAATCAGGCGTGTTGCTGGAAGCAAGGTGGTCGGAGTTAAGGCGCCTGCTAGTGTTGCCGTGTTAATCGCAACACTGTTCCATAGGCTGCCATTAGCTGTTGTTATAGATGCCAGAGTGCTGACAGAAACATAAGCCTTGCCGTCATTTACGTCCCTCACCAAATATGCCGTACCCACTTCAGTGCTTTGCACGGTCGCTTTGGCGGTGCTTGAAATGGTTGCGGGGGTAACGGCCGCTATTGTTGCCGTTGGCGCAGTCGTGTCGATGGTTACCGAATTGGTTGAAGCGACAGACAAGTTACCCGCAGCATCAACGGCATAGGCTTTGTACGTGCCATCGACCAACCCAGTTGCAGCAAGCAAGGTGCTGGTGTTGGGTGCGGCAATCGTGACAGTGTTCCATGAACTGTCAGCCGCTCCGGTAATGGATGCCAGGTTGGCGATGGTAATTGTGCTTTTCACCAAATACGCCGTACCTGCCTCCGTGCTTTGGACAGACGCATTGGCGGTGTTTTTCATGGTTGCCGTATTGACACTTGCCACAGGTTTGGTTGTATCGGCTACGTCCACTGTACTAGATGCCACCGCAGATAAGTTACCTGCCACATCAACTGTGTATAACTTATAGGTTCCTAACTGCAGGCCGGTTGCTGGTAGATTCGTATTAAAATTGGCCGTAGTAACCGCCACGCTGTTCCATAAGCCAGTGTCTTTACTGGTAATGGATGCCAATGTCGAAACAGCCACCGTGCTATTCACCAAATATGCCGTGCCCACTTCAGAGCTTTTAACGCTCGCATTGCCGGTGTCACTAATGGGGGTGATGCTGACCAGTGTTGCCGTAGGCGCTGTGGTGTCCACGATAACCGAATTGGTTGATGCTGTGGAAAGATTATTATTTGAATCGACCGCATAGACTTTATAGGTGCCGTCAACCAAGCCGGTTGCAGCAAGTGCTTTATTTGTATTGGTGGCATCAATTGTGACGCTGTTCCATAAACTGTTAGCTGCACCTGTGATTGAGGCTACGTTGGCAACCGTAACCGTGCTGTTCACCAGATAAGCTGTACCGAGCCTGCTACTTTGCACCGTTGCGCTGGCAATGTTCTGGATTGTTGCCATAGTGACGCTGGCTGTAAAATTGGAGTTGACTGGCACCGAAGTTGCTGATGCCGGAGATAAATTGCCCGCCACGTCAACGGTATAAACTTTATAAGTGCCGGTGGACAAACCCACTGCGGCAATTTGCGTATCGGTGTTTGCCACGCCAATTGCGATGCTGTTCCATAAGTTGTCAGGCGCATTGGTAATTGTCGTTAAATTAGTGATAGTGCCCAGCGAAGTGTCCACCAAATAAGCCGTACCCACTTCGGAACTTTTAACCGTTGCACTGCCGGTGTCCTGAACTGTCGTGGTGGTGACACAGGTTGCCGTGGGTACTGTCGTGTCGATAGTCACCGACAAGCCAGTGGAAACTGCACTGACATTGCCAGCCGCGTCGGTTGCTTTCGCCGTCAGGGTATGGGCACCGCTGGTCAGCGGCGATGATGTGACGATGCTATAGTTACCACCAACATTTGCAGTACCCGTGCCGACAACCGTTGTGCCGTTGGTGTCGTAGATTTTTACCGTACTTCCGGCTTCCGCTGTGCCGGTTAGTGTCGGTGTCGCCACATTGGTGATATTGTCGGTACTTGATGCCCCTTTGTCTGAAGCCGTGTCTAAGTCGGGCGTACTGGCGACCGGTACGGTGGTGTCAACCATATAACCAGCGTTGTCTGCAACCAGCGCATGGGTCAGCATGGCGGGGTTGCCGGCGGCATCTTTCAGGGTTCCGCCGTTGAGCGTGAGGCTGTTGGCGGCTATGCTGATGCCGTTGATGTCGGTCTGTCCGGCCAGGATGGTGTAGGTAAACACCAACGTAGAGCTGCCGCCGCCGGAAGCATAACTGGCTTGCACGGGGCTGCCGCCGATATTAAGCGCCAGTTGCGGTGTGCCGGTGACGAGGATGGCCTCGTTTAAGGTGACACTGACGCTGATTACATCGCCAGCGTTGACGGTGCTGTTCTGGATACCGGTTGCCGAAGTGATGGCGACGCTATTGATGGTTGGCACGACCGTGTCAACAAACAGCGTACCGGCTGGATTGGTCACCGCACCTGCCGTGTTGGCATTATCAAGGGTAGCGTTTTGGATGGTTGCTGAATTCAGGTTAAATGCCGTGACGCTCAAGTCGTTGGTGTTTTGTGTGGCGGCGGGTGTGTAGGTGAAGGTGAGCGCACTGGTACCCGTACCGCTGGTGTAAGTTGCCGTGCCTCCAGAGTTTAACGTTAGCGTTGGTGTGCCACCTGTTACGTTGACCACTTCGGTGAAATTAACAACCAGCGTGACAGTTTCGCCGATAGCCAATTCGCCATCGTTAGTACCGTAAGTGACGGATGATACCGCCAGTGGAACGCCGCTAAAAGCTAGGCTCAAATTATAGCTGTCCTCCTGCAAAAGACTGGTTGCGATATTACCGGTCAAATCAATCAGCACACCGTTATCATTGGAATTGCTTTGCCTGTACACGTAGGTGTGATCAGCTCCGGAAATAGCCGCCGTGAATGCCGCTACCGATTGGGAGGCAACAATGCCGTTTACCCTGTTGTTGCGCAGGTACTCAACTACCGCCGCAACATCCGCATTGGAGGTGAGGCTGACTGCGGAAATGAAAGTATTACTTACATCATCATCAAAGGTTATTATCCCGTTCGAGATGCTGTGTGAGCGCACAATAGTGTTCGTGTTTAACTTAAGTGAGGAATCACTGCCATCTACAGAGGCTGTATTCGCCGCTACGGTTGTTGTGTAAAAAAAGCTTAGTTTTTCACCGACAGCTATGTCGGTGATAACATCATATCCAGAGAGTGTGCCGCCCATTCCTGAACCACCGACAGTAAGAACGGAATCCCCTGCGGTGAAGCGAAAGAGATCGGCGCCTGCACCACCTGTCAACATATCTGCGCCCTCGTCACCCGTTAGCGAGTCAGCACCCGCATTGCCGGTCAAAATGTTAGCAACGCTGTCGCCGGTGATTGTATCGTTAAGTGAACCGCCGATAAAATTTTCAATATTTTTGATCTTGTCGTCGTTTGCTAATCCTGTATTTGATGGATCGGTTACAGAGACAGTGACTTGAGTGCTTCCATTGAGCGTAACGCTTAAAGTAGCCGCATAGCTTGAGTAATCCAAAGTGTCATTGCCAGCGCCGCCATCAATAATGTCATTGCCAGCATTACCGCCATCAAGAGTGTCATTGCCATCACCGCCATTAATCGTGTCTGTGCCATTATTGCCGGTTAAAATATTATCAAGGCCGTCGCCAGTGATCGAATCGTTACCAGAACCACCGATGATATTCTCGATATTCCTGATTTTGTCGTCGTTATTATTTCCGGCCACATCAACGTCCACATCACCACCTTCGTTGAGCGCCACTTTTATAATTGCGCTATAGCTCGAATAATCCGCAGTATCATTACCCGCGCCACCGTCGATGGTGTCATTGTCGCCACCACCATCGATAGTGTCATTTCCACCATTACCATTAATAGTGTCTTCGGAACTGCCGCCATTTAAGACGTTATCGCCGCCATCACCATTAATTATCGCCATTACCCCGCCATAACCCGCCCGCCCCCCTGCCGTCAGCGGCATCCCTGCCGTTACAGCGCCTATTTGTTTATCAAGCGCCCAACACCCGCCAAGTGCAGCCGCACCCACCCAATCCGTCGCCGCAGCAACTGCCGTGCCCAGCCCCTTTGCCAATGCAGTGATAAAAAAGCCTCCACGCTCACCGGCTCCAGTATGGCAGCTCCATAACAGCATATCGCCACTTTCACATAAGGTCTGCCCAATTTCAGCCAGCTCTGTGCTATGGTCTGGCAGCGTTTCAACTGAGAGCGCACCTGCCGCGAAACTGACTTCACCCGCCCGACCGTGGGCGATAATGTGGATGGCGGCGAGTGCTTCACGCCCTTGTACCGTGCGGGCAATTTGTGTGATGGCGGATTCTGCATTGGTAAGCAGCACCGCATCAACATCAGGGCGCATTCCGGCAAGCAGTGTATTCAGATCAGTGACATTTTGATCTATAAAAACAATTTCTTTTAAGGTTGACATGAGCGGTTCTCCAGAGAATTAAGGGTGGGCTTGTATAGGTGTAGGGTGGGCAATGCGGTTCTGCCCACCTATTTCCGTAAATGGTGGGCAAAACCGCCTGCCCACCCTGCACGGCTATGTAGGCCGGAATAAGCCGGTTCGAGCGGCAGCGAGAACTGGCGTTTCCGGCAAACACCACCCGCCGGAAACGCCACCTCGCGCTACGCGCTTGGATGGCCTTATTCCGGCCTACGTCCTGCTTATCCATCATAGCTTAT
>JAUYEP010000075.1 GCA_030689765.1 Methylovulum sp. | reverse complement strand
AGCGAAGGACGGTCGTTTCCGGCGCTTGTGCCCCCCATTGCGCCGGAAACGCCAGTTTTCGCTTGCGCTCAAACAGGCTTATTCCGGCCTACAGATCTACCGTTGTTGCTGTAATCAACCTGATATGAAACCGCTGTAATTGAAAAGCCTAACGTTACGGTAAGGGGCGTGCCGCCTGACGGGCTTACACGAAGCCACTTACCCTTGAAAAAAACCAAACCTTCAAAATCGCCAACGGGCGGCGCGTCCCTTTGACTGGCTTGTTAGGCCCGGCAATACGACTAAAGCATAACTGCTACCTACCAAATTAGGTGTTAGTTATGCGCCTGTCAATCAGCGCAACCGACGATTGACTTTACTGGGATTTGCTTTACCGTGGGTGCAAGCTAAAATAGTGACAATCGAACCTTCCACACGATACCAGACCAAGAACGGGAAGCGATGCAATACGGCACGGCGGATATTGCGGTGCACGATTGGATAGATGAGCGGTGTTTCAGTGAGCCGGTCAAAAATCTTGCTTAGCTCTTGGTGAAACTTGACGGCCAAACCCGCCTGCTGCTCTTCGTACCATAACTGGGCCTCTGCTACATCAAGCTCCGCCGCACGGCGGACATAAACCGTGAAACTCAAGGCAATTGCTGCTTAAGACGAGCCTGAACTTCAGACCAAGGACTTTGATCATCAGGATTCTGCTCCATATCCGCCAAACGGGCATCCAGCAAAACCTTTTCCTCTGTTGACACGGGCACTTCGCTAGGGGACAAAGTTTCCCAAACAACCCTGATTAGTTCAATACGCTCGGCTACGCTAAGCGTTCTTACTTGTGAAATAAGTACATCGTTAATCATGAAAGCTACCTGTTGATGCCTAACCGTTGTGGTAAGGCAGCTATAGTAGCCTAACGTTGCAGTAACCGCCACAAAACGGGCGGGAGCACCGTCCGACAAAAGCTAGATTTAACAACGAAGCTACTTGAGTATTCCGAAGCCAGCAAGACCCAAAACCGCCGGACTTGATAGGCCGGGTAGTAACGCCAGAGCCAAATTACCACCAAACAAAAGTGACAGATTAGCCTGAAAAGTTGGGTTGCAAAAAGACGCAACCCAACCTACGCCCGCTAAGCTGGTGGAAGGCAAGTTGTCGATGCGAATGCCCATTTAGTTGTGGTGTACAAATTAAACGAACCATCATCTACCCATTCTTGCCAATATCCAGTTAAAAGTTTTTGATTGATTTTTGTCAATTCAACTGATTCATTGAGTCCCAAATCAAGATGTAGATTTCCATGTAGATGGATGTCATTTCCATTCATAGACCAATGACCTGAACCTGTACTTTCCACTGGAGTTGACAAATACCATGTACCATCAGCTTTAACACAAATGCCAATCGTAGAATATAGTTTTCCAGTATTATCTTCTGATGTTACGCAGCCCCATCCCAAAAAGCGTATCATTTCAGGATGGATAAAGAAAAAACAGAACTCTACACAGACTACCTGATTTGCAACCAAGGCTTG
>JAUYEP010000074.1 GCA_030689765.1 Methylovulum sp. | reverse complement strand
AGCGAAGGACGGTCGTTTCCGGCGCTTGTGCCCCCCATTGCGCCGGAAACGCCAGTTTTCGCTTGCGCTCAAACAGGCTTATTCCGGCCTACAGATCTACCGTTGTTGCTGTAATCAACCTGATATGAAACCGCTGTAATTTAAATACTTTCCCTGTTTAGAAGGGATTAAGACTAAAGTCTTACTGTGATGCTAGATTCTTTACAGGATTTAAATACTTTCCCTGTTTAGAAGGGATTAGCCAAGTAGGTCGGGTTAGCGTGAGCGTAACCCGACATAAGCCGCTTCGATGTGTCGGGTTACGGCTCGCGCCTAACCTACACGCTAAATAATGATACTATTTGCCCATGAAACGAAAGCACCTTAAAACTCTTGAACTCATCTTTGCCCGCCCGATGTCGGCTAATGTGCGTTGGTCTGATATTGAGGCGTTGTTGCTGGAACTGGGGGCGGGCATTGAAGGGCGCGAAGGGTCGCGGGTGTTAATCAGGCTGTTTGGGGAGCGGAGGGTGTTTCACCGCCCCCATCCTTCACCCATGACCGATAAAGGCGCGGTCGCAAGCCTACGCGATTGGCTAAATGACAACGGGGTAAAACCATGATAAACCAAATGACTATTGACGGCGTGAAAGCCGTGATTACTTACGACCCGGACATTGACCTGTTTCGCGGCGAATTTATGGGGCTTAACGGCGGCGCTGATTTCTATGCCGCCGATGCCGAAGGATTAAGGCGCGAAGGGGCAATTTCGCTAAAAGTCTTTATGGATGCTTGCCATGAAGACGGTGCCCAGCCATTTAAAACGTATTCGGGAAAATTTGTGCTGCACATACCGCCAGATGACCATGCCGCCGTATCGAGGGCGGCTAGCGCTTCGGGGAAAAGTCTTAACCAGTGGGCAGTTGAGGTATTGAAGCAAGCGGCGCAGCAAAGATAAAGCTGTAAGGCGGTTTCGCGGCAGCAAACCGCCATCGGTGCGCCCTAAAATGGCGGATTGCCTGGCGGCGAATCCGCCCTACGGCTCTACACCACTATGATTTCAACAGAAGTTAAAGTCATGCCCGCAAATGTAAAAAAATGAACCTCCAAAAAGACATCTTAGTTATTTACCACGCCGATTGTTTAGATGGTTTTGGTGCGGCATGGAGCGCGTTTAAAGCGTTTGGCAACCTAGCGCGTTACGTCGCGGCACGTTTTAACGAACCGTTCCCCAAACATGCGCTGGGGTGTGAAGTGTATATTTTGGATTTTTGTTATTCGCCAGAAGTCATTTTAAACGCCTTAGAAACCGCCCAAAAAATCACTATCATCGATCATCATTTGACCGCCATTGCGCAATTCGATGACTTTTTTGCAAGGCAAAGCATCCCCCAAAATTTAGCGTTGCATTTTGATATGAATCACAGTGGCTGTGTGTTGGCGTGGCAACATTTTTTCCCGCAAACCGAAACCCCTGCCATTTTGTTACATATCGAAGACCGCGATCTTTGGCGCTTTAACCTAGCGGGCACACAAGCCATTACCACGGCGCTTTATGAACAAATGCCGCTAAGTTTTGCGACGTTTGGCGAACAATCTCTGCCAGAGCTGTTATTTATAGGCGGCATTCAGGCGGCCCAGTTTGCCAAGATGATTAACCGTCTTGGCAAAAGTTATCATCAGGTTGTTTTAGCGGGTGAAAAAGGCTTTGCGGTTAATGCGCCTTCATTTTTTGCCAGTGAGCTGGGGCATGTTTTAGCGCAGCAATCAGGCACTTTCGGCATGACCTATCAGTACGATGGCAAAAAACGGCAATGGCTGTTTGCACTGCGTTCAGTGGGTACGTTTAATGTGGGGCGTATCGCCCAAGGTTTTGGTGGTGGCGGTCATGTTAATGCGGCGGGGTTTACGTTACCTGATAATCCTTTTTTACCTTCGCGTTCTGGCTTTGCGAAAAAAAGCAAAAAACGTAGTAGGTAGGGCGGGCAAACAGCTTTATCGTTTGCCCGCCGTTTGCCAACGGAACGGTAAAGGTGGGCAAAACCGCCTGCCCACCCTACGATACTTAACTTAATGGCAGTGACGCTCTGGCGTGGGAACTATGCAGGAAAAACATAGGCCGCCAGTGGCGGACTAACAAAATTGTCAAACCAGACATTTAATGACAACCGCTTTAAATTAGCCCTAAATTATTCATTCGATAGAAAACTTCATGAAACCACCTGAACAGTATCAAAAAAGAATTTTATTGGCAGTGAGTGGCTTATCACCGCAAATTGTCACGGAAACGCTATACGCGCTAGCCATTGCCCAACAAGAACAACCGACCGAAATTCATTTAATCAGCACCAATACCGGCAAACAAAAAGCGGTGTTGGAATTGCTGCATCCAGACACGGGTAAGTTTTATCAATTATGCAATGATTACCATTTGGACGGGATTCAGTTCAGCGCCGATTCTATTTATGTGATTCCCGATAAGCATGGCGTGTTGTTGGATGACATTAAAACACCTGAAGAAAACGAGGCGGCGGCGGATTTTATTACCCAAAAAGTTAATGAATTAACGCGTGATGATGACTGTGCGTTATACGTTTCTATTGCCGGCGGACGCAAAACGATGGGCTATTATTTAGGTTATGCGTTAAGTTTGTATGGACGCGCCCAAGATCGTTTGTCCCATGTTTTAGTGACTGAACGCTATGAAAGTTTGCGTGACTTTTTTTATCCCACACCGTACAGCCGCGTCATTTATGACCGCGATCATAATCCGTTAGACACTAATGCGGCGCAAATTATGTTGGCTAATATCCCTTTTGTGCGTTTACGTTCGGGTATTCCCCATTTTTTACTGGAAGGTACGGCGAGTTTTAACGACAGTATCCGCTTTGCGCGTACCGCTGAATCTGAGCCGCTACTAGAAATTAATGGCAATCGTTTATGCGCCAATGGCATTGTTGTGCCGTTAAAAGGGATCAATTTTGCATTTTATTTGTGGATGCTCCAGCAAACTGTTTTTGCTAAAGGCACGGTTAAACGGCTTACCGAGCCTAATATTGATTATGCCGACAGTTTTTTAAGTGTCTATCGGCAAGTTTCTGGTGAGGCTAAAGACGATGACAAGACAGTGAAAGCATTGGGTAAGGGTATTGAACCGCAATGGCTGTCAGAGCGGCGCACAGCGGTTAAAAAAGCCTTTGAAAAAGCCTTGGGGGAAAAGGTTGCCCAGTTATTTTTAGTGCAACCCACGGGGAAAAATAACCAGCGTTGTTATTCGATAAAACTATCGCCAGGGCAAATTATCGGTTTTACGCTAACCTTCCGGTAATAAGTGGGCCACTTTCAAGTCACGGGCAAACGCCTCCAATAAATAACCCGTCAGTAAAGGAACTTGAACCTGCTTATAAAAATAACAAGCACGTTAATTCCGGTAAAGTCGAGGTTGATTTAACGCATTGTTTAAAATTGCAAACAAGCGAGGCAGTCATTAAATGTACTGAACAGGGAAAATAGCAAAGGTACTCAAGTATTTTTAATATCAATAAACATAGGACTTTCGCTATCCCCCAGAATAAGCCTTAGCTCTAGTAGTAGCTACATTTGCGATTGCAGATAATTTTGCAAACCCACTTGCCCGATTAATTCAAACTGGGTTTCCAACCAGTCCACATGCTCTTCTTCGTTTTCAAGAATATGGTTGAAAACATCCCTGGAGACATAGTCTTTAATGCTTTCACAATAAGCGATCGCTTCCCGTAGCAACGGAATGGCGGCATGTTCCAGCTTTAAATCGCATTCGAGCATTTCCTTAGGGTTTTCACCGATCATTAGTTTATCGAGATTCTGTAAATTAGGCAGGCCTTCCAGAAAAAGGATACGTTCAATGAGTTGGTCGGCATGCTTCATTTCATCAATCGATTCGTGGTATACCTTTTCATCGAGTTTTTTAAAACCCCAGTTTTTGTACATACGGGCATGTAAAAAATACTGGTTAATGGCGGTCAGTTCATTGGTAAGCGCTTTATTGAGAAATTCAATGACTTTTGTATCGCCTTTCATACAGACACCTCTAATATTTAAAATGCGTTAAGGACAGGCTGGTTAGATGCCTTTGGCATTATAGGGTGCCGTGGCCGACTACCGTCAAGCAATTGTTTGACATGCTTATTGCATTTTCCACAGTCGCTACCGACACCGAAGCATTGGAATAGCTGCCTACGTGTACAAACGCCCTCATCAATGGCATTTTTTATTTGCGTATCGGTTACTGCTTTGCAAACACACACATACATGGAATAACTCCTGGGTTGGTAATTTTTTTCAAATAATAACAATTCTCATTTAAAAAATAAAGCGACTTTTTTATAGGCCTGAAAAAACCACCGAGCATATAAACAACACACACTTAAATACTTAGA
The DNA here is from genome assembly GCA_030689765.1 of Methylovulum sp. Taxonomy (GTDB): domain Bacteria; phylum Pseudomonadota; class Gammaproteobacteria; order Methylococcales; family Methylomonadaceae; genus Methylovulum. Next base: position 4,554 of record JAUYEP010000074.1, on the reverse strand, counting down.
CGCATACCAATCCAACCTGCCCTAGGCGCACCTGGCGATACAAAACGACCATCATCAAATCCGGAAAAGATCTCAGAGGCATTACCATAAACGCCAAACGAACTGTAATTATTGTTAAAGACATTGTCGAGCTTGCCAAAGACGGCAAGATGCCTGTTGACTTTGTATTCCGCAGTAGCGTTAAACAGCCAATAACCTCCTAAAGGTGCGGCAATATTGGCTTCATCCCCCCGATAATATTGATCGCCGCTGTACAAGCCATTAACACCTAGCGACACTTTCTGCCCTAAATCAACACCCACCGCCAGTTTAAACAAATGCCCAGGAATACCAGGGATTTTGCCACCTGATTTTACTGCAATGACTTCATCTTGATTCAGTGGATTTTGTACACCAAAACCATCCAGAAACGTGGCATCCAGATAGGTGTAATTGCTTGAAAAATGCCAGTCGTCAATCGAGCTGAAGACTTGTGGATAAGTCACGCCAACACCTGTTTCCAGTCCATGCCGCAAGGTTTGTCCGACATTGCTGAAATAACCCTGATTATTAAATTTACTGGAAAAATCACGCCTGAAAATAATGTCGTTGTTATTGGTGGTATGGAAATAACCCAGATTCCACTGTCCATCACCAGCGCTTATCAAGCCCTTTAACGGCCCCCTAAAACCTGCTTCAAAGGTGTTGGCAACCACCTGTTTTAATGCGGGATCAGACACAAATGAATTGGGCAATTTGCACGGCGCGATCGGGTCGGCGCAGCTTAATTCCATAGGCGTGGGAGCGCGTGAAGACTCGCTATAGCTACCGTAAATATTCAGATTTTTATTGGCTTGGTAGGTCAAACCGGCAGACGGGTTAAAACGTTCAAAAGTGTGTTCGCCGTTGAGATTTTTATCTGCGTTGATGTACTTATCGGTCATCGATAAGTCAACATGGTTATAACGCCCTGCGACAGTGGCGGTTAACCGGTCTGTGATAGAAAAACTGTCTGTGGCATAAATCCCCACGGTGTCACTATGCGTATGCAAGCGCACTCTGGATTCATCCACTAAAATACCGCCGCCTATCGTTCCCCTATCATCAGTCAGCGCAGCCAACTCGGTATCGGAGCCAAAATGCACATCGGCATTGTCATAGCTGGCACCTACGGTCAGATTGTTTTCATGCGCAAACAGATCCTGCGCGGACATTGCCTGTACAGTACCGCCGCGCGTGTACATATTGGTCGTATTGGTGTTGTTGGTTGCACCGTCTACGCTATCACTGAAACCGACCTGATTACCCTGCGTATCGATAACAGCCGTATCATCGCCATCACACAACAAGGCATCGTTGAATGTACAAACATCATAATCGCTATTGTCCCCATTGAAGGAGCGCATCCTGTTCTGGCGAAAATACACATTACTGCTAAACTCAACATTATCTGTCAACGCATAATTGCCGGCCAACTCAGTAAAAAATAGCCGTGTAACTGTTTGATCAGGATGCGTAAACACGGCATTGCGGTTTTGTGCCAGCAATTGCACGGGCGACGCGCCATTACCGCGCAGATCGTTATCGTTAGCCGCAACAGTTAAGTCCAGACCGCCCCGATCACCCTGCCAACTTAATGTTCCTAGCGCCTGTTTTGCCGATGACGGTGAAAAATCACGCCAACCCTGTTCATCAAAACTGCGCAGATCAACAAAATAACCCCAGGTGCCGTTATTGGCGCCGCTGGTGATTTCTTCCGAATGCCGGTCAAAAGAACCGCCATAGACTTCAAGCTGATGCCCTGGCGCAGAAAACCCGGTTTTTGTTTTAATCGCTATTGCCCCACCCAAGCTATTTAAGCCATACACAGGATTGGAACCACCGTGCAATGTAGTCGAGTCAATTGCTCCAGGAGGGATCAAATCCCAGTTGACCGAATCACCGAACGGCTCGTTAAACCGGACACCGTTGACATAAACCGACAAGCCTTGCGGCATCCCTGGCAACGGCGAGGCGACAAAACCACGATAATAAACATCGGGTTGCAACGGATTATTTTGCGCTTCGTTAATATGCACACTGCCCAGATAGCGGTTGATGTAGTCGGCCAGGGAAATGCTTTGCGATGCGCTCAGTTGCTCGGATGTAATGGTTTGCACTGCAGCAGGAATCTTGTCAACAGCAACGCCGCCGCCCTGCAAAGGCGTTACGCCGATAATTTCAACGGCATCCAAATCTACCGCTTGCCGTCCGTCAGCCGTAGCCGACTGGCACGTCACCAAAAGGCCCAGCAATCCGACCATACTCAAAAGAAGTTTTTTCATAAATCGCCCTTGTATTTTAAACAAGACCATCTTATGTCAAATTAATGGGCAAACCATAGGCACTATCTGCAAAAAGGAAATATTCCCGCGTAGAGACGTTGCACTGCAACGTCTTTGCACCCGCAACGTCTTTCCACGGCAACAGCTTTGCATTCGCGTTATCAAAGCGATAGGATAACGATTAATGGCATAATTGCCGTGTTAGAATCCAGCACCACAAATTTGAATCTTATACCGTCCAAAAATCCGTGAAGAAAACAAATATCACTCTGGATTCGGATCAAAAATATTTGACAGACAATGCACAATAAGTACACCAACAAAAACCCGACGGGAAAAATCATGAGACCACAACAATCTATCAATACGCCCCTATTTTTAAGCAGCTTGGTTGTATCAGTGCTGCTTGGCGGCTGTGCATCAGGCGCCGACCCGTGGAAAGGCTGGAATCAAGGCGCCCAGTCATTTAACGATGGGCTTGACAAAGGGATTATCAAGCCGGTAGCTCAGGGTTATCAATATGTAACGCCTGACGTGATTGATAAAGGCGTAAGCAATTTTTTCAGTAATATTAACGACATTGGCGTAACCGTTAATGATTTGCTGCAATTTAAAATTCTGCAAAGCGGAATGGACGCCAGCCGCCTACTGGTCAACACGACAGTGGGTATTGCTGGCGTAATGGATGTCGCGCAAATGATAGATTTACCCAAACATCACGAAGATTTTGGACAAACATTAGGCGTCTGGGGTGTCCCGACCGGTCCATATCTGGTATTGCCGATTTTTGGATCAAGTTCGCCCAGAGATACCGTAGGGCTGATTGGCGATGCTTTGCTCAATCCGCTAACTTATGTTTCGTTTATTGGTGGCACTGCCGCCGGAGCCGCTACCGCTGGTTCCAAAGTCGTCGATGTTGCGGACACAAGGGCTGACGTGATGGCGACAGAAAAAATTGTCGATGAGGCATCTTCAGAAAAAAACCGCTATGACTTTATTAAAAATGCGTACCAGCAACGCCGTGAATATTTGGTTAAAGATGGTAACGTACCTGAGGATGACAGCTTTGATATTGATGCGGAACTAACTGATGCGGAACTAACTGATGATGCCGATGGCGCAAGCAAGACATCGTCCACCACAACTACGGATACAGTTAATATCCAGCCAATAAAGCCCATGACACCATTAGCCACGGGTACCGTCATATCTGAGCCTGCTCCCAGGCATGTCCTGGAATTATCCTCGCCTGAACAATAACATCGGCAGCTTCTTGAACACTCAGAGCCTTCAAACATGGAATGGACGGCCCAATGAAAACCAGGCAGCTCAAATATTCATCGGCAACAACCATTAATCTCTCTAAAAATCAGCAACATCAGTTTGCAAAGAGACATGCGCTGAGGATCTATAACAGCAATTCCATTTACAGTTTTATACCGAAAAATGCCTGCTCGACCCTAAGGGTCTCGCTTGCCATCGCCAACGGCTGTATTGGCAACGCGGATAAAGCCTTTAACTGGATTCATGACAATAACGGCACATTCAAGGCAGATCTCGCCAGTTTAGCGCTTGCTGACTATACGTTTGTCATACTGAGATGCCCTTACGCCCGACTGGCTAGCGCTTATCTCGATAAAATTGCCGAATTGACCACCGAAGCTTGGGCACTTCATGACGCGATGCAAAGAAAGCTGATGCCGGATGCCGTTACCTTCAGGCTATTTATTAAGGCAATGACCCAATCTGAGCTGTTGCGGGCCAATATTCACTGGCAACCACAAGTGGATTTTCTGGTTTATAAGGAATATGACGATTATTTCAGTCTGGAAAATTTTTCTGCTGCAAAAGAAGTGATAGAAAAAAAAGCCCAAATAAAAATAGTCGATGCCAGGCCATTGACAAAACACGGCATAGACCGGTTTGTACACTTAACTGACCGTCATTATGCCGATGCTTTGCCCGCTGAAATCAGGGCATTGAAAGCTACCGGGAAAGTGCCTGACCCGGCATCGTTATATGATGACGAACTCATCGCCATTGTAAAAAAGTTGTTTAAAAAAGACATTGATTTATATAAAAATTTGTTTGGTACTAAGCCGCTGATGTTTTCATAAAGGTGTATTGCCAATACGGATGCCCTCCACTCTGACCAGCCACTCCCACCAACGATAATATTTCTTCAACCCGGTAATACCTTTTATAATGCCTGACCTATTGGACTACAGGGCAAACCCCACGCGATGACTCA
>JAUYEP010000048.1 GCA_030689765.1 Methylovulum sp. | reverse complement strand
TAAACTTAATGATGCCTATTTTTAACCTATTGATTTTTATATATTATGGAGTACAAATTTAAAGTTCACTCCGAAACCACCACAAGGTTTAAACATATAACCGTTTGAAAAATATTAATATTCAGTTAAAACAAGTCTAATTTTTTATTAAAAATCGGGCAGGTTTTGTTGCGCTGTCATTAGCATTACGTTAAAGATTGTATGGGATTATCTGTCGTACTGCATTGAATAAATGCCAATCCCCTTTTCTTCGCTAACTGTTCCAAGCGCTGTTGCCGCTCTACAAAACGTTGTTGATACTTGAGTATCCGTTGTGTATCGCCGCTGTCAATCACCACATCACGTTCATCATCGGTAAAACGAAAGCGGCCTTTTGCCGGTAAATGGCTTTCCAATGGATCGTAGACAAAAATTAACACAACATCACAATGTTGTGACAATTTTGCCAGATGGGTTTCAGCTTTGTCATTAAGCCCACGGAAATCACTGATGATATAAATCAGGCTGCCGGGATGGGCGTGTTGCGTAAGCCTAGCCAGCATAAGTTCCAGCGCAAGCGGGTGTATCCATTCACTCCCCCCTTTGCAAAGAGGGGGGATTTGCTGAGCTTGGTTTGAAGGGATGTTTTGAAAAATCCCCCCCAGCCCCCCTTTTTCTAAGGGGGGAGAGTGAATACTTACAAGCGGGTTAATGCCAGCATGGGCTGGATTAACGAGGGCGTTTAAAAACCGCAAAACCGCATGTCTGCCATTTTGCGGCTTTAACTCAGTGCAATCCCGTTCTGAAAATAGCTGCCCACCAATGCGGTCGCCATGATGCTGTGCCGCCCATGCCAATAAACCCGCCAGTTTGGCTGCCAATACGGATTTAAAAACGCCGCGCGTGGCAAAGTGCATGGTGGCGCGGTTATCGACAGAAATAAATACCGGCCTTTCACGTTCTTCCCTGAATATTTTGGTATGGGGTTTGCCAGTACGTGCGGTGACCCGCCAGTCAATACTGCGGATATCATCGCCAGGCTGGTATAGACGCGTTTCATCAAATTCCATGCCGCGTCCTTTAAAGCGCGACAGATAAGCGCCGCCTTGCTGGGCGCGAAACTGCTGGTGATGTAGCGTTAAGCTGGCAGCAGGTTTGGCTAAATCGATCAGGGCCTTTAGCGGGACGGCAATCCGTTCGTCAGCGTTTGCTGGTGTCGTGGTTTTGCTGGACAACATTAAGGCACCGCAACTCTGGCAATCAGTTCTTTAATGAAATAATCGGTGCTGATGCCTTCCGCTTCGGCTTCGTAGGATAGGATCAAACGATGCCGCAAGACATCGAATGCCAAGTCCTGAATGTCTTCTGGTGCGACAAAATCACGTTGCGACAACCAGGCTTTGGCGCGGGCGCAGCGGTCTAAAGCAATGCTGGCACGGGGGCTGGCGCCATATTGCAACCAGCCCGCCAAATCCTGGCCATAAGCGCCAGGGTTGCGCGTGGCGAGAATAAGTTGCAGCAAATAGTCTTCCAGGCTGTCCGCCATATAAATGTCCAACACTTCGTTACGCGCGTCGAACAGTGTTGTCTGGCTCAACGGTTCGAAGTTAAGGCTTGTTTTTGCCGATGCTTGACGTGCTTCGGCCCTGACCAGTTGGAGTATGGTTTTTTCATGTCCGGCATTGGGATAATCCACTTTGACATGCAGTAAAAACCGGTCCAGTTGCGCTTCGGGCAAGGGATAAGTGCCTTCCTGTTCAATTGGGTTTTGGGTCGCCATGACCATGAACAGTTGCGGTAAGGGATAGGTGGCCTGACCGACCGTGATTTGCCGTTCTGCCATTGCTTCCAGTAACGCAGCCTGCACTTTAGCCGGGGAACGGTTGATTTCATCGGCGAGTATCAGGTTATGAAATAGCGGCCCTTTCTGAAATTCAAAGGTGCCTTGCTGGGGACGGTAAATTTCTGTGCCTGTTAAGTCGGCAGGCAACAAATCGGGGGTGAATTGCACACGATGGAAATCACCCTGGATACCTTTGCTCAAGACGTTGATCGCGCGGGTTTTAGCCAGGCCGGGGGCACCTTCAACCAGAATATGACCGTCTGCCAATAAACCGATCAGCATGCGTTCCACCAATACATCCTGACCAATAATTTGTTGGTTGATAAATGTTTTCAGCTTTATTAATGCGGTTTGTGCGGTGCTGGTAGTGCTGTTTTGTATTAGCATGGTTGTAGTTTTTTTATCTTTATCAGGTTTTGGGTGTGATTTGGAGTGAAAAACATGTTTTTCATTCCCCCTACAATTCACGGGTTGCACTGAATTTAATATCCGGCCAGCGTTCTTCTGTCAGTTGTAAATTTACACGGCTGTTGGCGACATAAACCAGATAACCGCCGCCGTCTTCCGCCAGATTATCAAACGCTTTTTTCTTGAATTCCTCAAGTTTGGCAGGGTTGTCTGCGCTGACCCAGCGAACGGCTGAAATGGGAATGGCATCGTAAACACATTCAACATTATATTCACCCTTTAGCCGGAATGCGGTGACATCAAACTGGAGTATGCCCACTGCACCGAGAATAAGGTCATTATTTTTCAATGGCCTGAATAACTGGGTTGCGCCTTCTTCAGTAAGCTGCACGAGGCCTTTTTGCAGCGCCTTGGCCCGTAACGGGTCTTTCAATACCACGCGGCGAAACAGTTCTGGTGCGAAATAGGGAATGCCGCCGTATTTAAGCGTTTCACCTTGCGAAAAGGTGTCGCCGACCTGGATTGTGCCGTGATTATGCAGGCCGATGATGTCGCCAGGATAGGCTTCTTCGACGCTTTTGCGGGTATCAGCCTGAAAAGTGATGGCGTTGGCGACTTGTACCGATTTACCGAGGCGGACGTGATAAATTTTCATGCCCTTGTCGAATTTGCCCGAACAGACCCGCAAAAAAGCCACGCGGTCACGATGCGCAGGATCCATATTCGCCTGCACTTTAAAGACGAAGCCGGTAAACTTGTCTTCCTCCGGGCGCACCAGGCGTTGTTCGGCTTCACGCGGTCTGGGGGCGGGTGCATATTCTGCAAAAGCGTCGAGCAGTTCCAGAATCCCGAAGTTGTTGATCGCTGAACCAAAAAATACCGGCGTCAGTTTGCCTGCCAGGTAGTCGTCAAGCTCAAATTCATGGCTGGCGCCTTTGACCAGATTAATTTCATCGCGCAGTTCCTGGGCTTGGTCGCCGAGCAAGGCATCAAGTTTAGCATTATGCAGGCCTTTGATGATTTCCGCCTGGGCGATTTTGCCGCCATGCTGGGCGCTGAACAAATGGATTTCATCTTTATATAAATGGTAAACGCCTTTAAAGCGCTTGCCCATGCCGATAGGCCAGGTCATTGGAGCGCATTTTATTTTTAAGATAGCCTCGACTTCGTCCATCAATTCAATCGGCTCGCGGCCTTCGCGGTCGAGTTTATTGATGAAGGTTAAAATCGGCGTGGCCCTTAACCGGCATACTTCCATTAAATTAATGGTGCGTTCTTCGACGCCTTTGGCAACGTCGATGACCATCAATGCAGAATCCACCGCCGTTAAGGTACGGTAAGTGTCTTCAGAAAAGTCTTCGTGCCCTGGGGTGTCGAGCAGATTGATAATGCAGCCGTTGTGTTCAAACTGCATCACTGAAGTAGTGACCGAAATGCCCCGCTCCTTTTCCATTTCCATCCAGTCTGATGTTGCATGGCGGGCGGCTTTGCGTCCTTTTACCGAGCCTGCCAACTGGATAGCGCCGCCAAATAACAGCAATTTTTCGGTGATGGTGGTTTTACCCGCATCCGGGTGGGAGATGATGGCGAAAGTGCGGCGACGTTCAAGTTCTGAAAGTGTTTCTGACATGCTTTTGTTGCTGGGTTTACTGTAAGGCGGCGAATTATAACTGAATCTATCTGCGCATGCGTTGTGAATATGAAGGCTGATAAGGTAAGTGCATGGCCCTGTAAAGGGAATTTCATATTACTGCATTACACTCCAGTCCATTCGCCAAAAGGGAGTTATGGTGAATGTCAACGGATATCAGAGGCAATAAAACCTTGTTGCAACTGCTGTCGCTAAACCTACGAGTAACTATTTTAAGGTGTGGAACAATGAAAATACGACAAATCGCAAGTGCTATTGCATTGACTTTTGCCTTTACAGGCGCAGTCTATGCCGGTAAAAACGTTAACGTTAAGATCGTCGCCATCAATGACTTTCACGGTCAACTGGAATCGCCAGGCAGTCTCCGTTATTTGCCTACCGATGCAACAGCAAATTATCCAGTCGGCGGTGTTGATTGGCTAGCGGGTTACATCGCCGACATCAAAAGTAAAAACCCAAATACCGTCGTTGTTTCTGCCGGTGATTTGATAGGCGCTACCCCACTGGTTTCTGCGCTGTTTCATGATGAAGGCACTATCGAAACAATGAACCGCGCCGGTCTCGAAATTAACGCGGTGGGTAACCACGAGTTCGACGAAGGTAAAAATGAGCTGCTGCGTATGCAAAACGGTGGCTGTCATCCGACGGATAACGTTGCCAATACTTGCCGGGGCGCTGATGTGGGTACCCCAGTCCCTTTTGAAGGTGCAACGTTCAAGTTTTTAGCGGCTAACGTCATCGACAAGAAAAATGGCAGTACGCTTTTTCCTGCTTATGAAATCAAAGAATACGAAGGCGTTAAAGTTGCTTTTATCGGTATGACCTTAAAAGAAACTCCGACGATTGTTACGCCTAGCGGTGTAGCCGGTTTGAGGTTTGCGGATGAGGTGCGCACGGTGAATCTATTGGTGCCGAAATTACATGCCCAAGGCGTTAAAGCTATTGTGGTGTTAATCCACCAAGGCGGTGTCACCACCGCTGCGTCATCATTAACGACGATGAACGCTTGCATCGGCAATT
>JAUYEP010000038.1 GCA_030689765.1 Methylovulum sp. | reverse complement strand
GGCGACACCTTGACCGGTGATGGCGGCAATAATGTGATTGATGGCTACACCGGTAATGACACCCTGATCGGTGGTTTGGGCAATGACACTTACCTGGTGGATAACAAAGGCGATGCGGTGACTGAAAGCTCAAAGCTGGCGGCTGAAACTGATACGGTCAACAGTTCGGTCAGTTATGAGCTGGGGGCCAATCTGGAAAACCTAACCCTGACCGGAACGGCGGCGATCAATGGCACAGGCAACGTGCTTAACAACGTCCTGACCGGTAATGCCGGTGCGAATAGCCTCACCGGTGGCAGCGGCGTTGACCGCCTTACCGGCGGTTTGGGCGCAGACCTGTTCAAGTTCAACGCCGTGACGGATACCGGCATCACAGCGGCCAAGCGCGACAGCATCGTTGATTTTAACCACAATCAGGGGGATAAAATTGACCTCTCGGCGATTGACGCGGACACCACCTTGGCGGGCAACAATGCTTTTTCAACGCCCACCGTGGGCGGTGCGTTTAATGGCGTGTTCGCCAATAAGGGCGGGCTGTATTTTGACCAAGCCGCACATGTGCTGTACGGCAATAACGATACTGACAGCGTGGCTGATTTTTCCATCCTGTTGACGGGTGTGGGTGGCTTGGTGGCCCTGGATTTGGTGTTGTAATGCTGGGGGCGCTGAGTGCTTACATAAAATCAGTCGATAAATACCATTACCAAGAGGTAAAGATATGACCATTGAAATTAGAAATGCTGAACTGAATATAGATCAGGCTTTGTACCATTAAAGGCTAGGTTTTCTTTATGAAATTTAATTGAACAGCCTTTCGCTTTGATTAGCTTAACTAATGATAGCGTTTAAGTACCCCCCCATCGCCCGACCATAACAATCAGGGCCATTCAAAAGCTTACAAGTGAGTTCATCCATAATTATCATCCAATGGCGTGATCGTTTTAAAGCTTCCCGCTTACATCTGGTCTTAAGTGATTGTCTAAATAAGTAATCAGGCTTAAGTTTTGGTGCATTTTAACAACCTAAGTCATTGAAAATAAATACACTGTTTTGCCAAAACTTTTGATGGATTACTTAGTAGCTGAATCTTTGGGTAATGATGCCTTACTTTTTTACCAAAGCGGTATTGAAAAATATAGATGCCAAAACTATTTTTGGTTAGGTATGAGGGGATTCTTGAATACACAATGTACGCCTAAAAGTAACGTAGTTGTGTTCCTTTCTAATTTGATAAAAATGCAACTCATTGATTAATAAGTTGCATTAATAAATAATGGTACCGAGAAAAGGACTTGAACCTTCACGGGCTTTCGCCCACTAGCACCTGAAGCTAGCGTGTCTACCAATTTCACCACCCCGGCAGATAATGCTGTAATAGCGATAAGAGGCGGCAATATACTGATATGGCCAGGTTTTGTCAATTAGTCATTGTGCAAGTCAGTCCCGACAAATCAGAAAGTGTTTTGGCTGATATTCGGGCGTTAAATCGTGATATCCGTTTAAAAACATCCAAAAGAAGCTTGTTTTTCTTGATTAGAGCGGTTTTTTATGTTCTTTTGAATGCGCAATCAGCCTTAATAATTATAGATTCCTGAGAAAACATTATGATAATCAAACAGTCACTTTCTGCATTATTTTGTTTATGCGTAGTCAGCCATCCGCTTTATGCGGAGGACACAATGGCTATCGAATCCAAACGCTTACCCGCGATAACCGCGGAACAATCACCTCCCTTGCCCGCTATTATGCAGGCGCGGACTAGACCATCATCAGCGGGGCGGCATATTGTGCCGTTGCATAAACGTACGGTTACTGAAACGCAGCAAATTTTACAGGAAAAAAAAACTGTCCAAGATCCATTGGCGGCAGCACAACAACAATCCCGCATGGCAACTGCCCCTGCACCGCTTATAAATTTTGAAGGCATAAGCGGTGATGACAACCAAGCTGTTTTTGGCTATTCGCCGACACCCTCAGATGTAAATGGTGATATCGGAGTCAATCACTATGTGCAAATGGTCAATAATTTGTATCAAATATTTGATAAACAAACCGGCGATGCGTTAATCGGGCCTTTTAAGTTGAGCCGCTTATTTGCTGCGGCAGGTGTCACAGGGGCTTGTGCAACGGAAGATCAGGGTGATCCCATTGTGTTATATGACGCCTTGGCAAATCGCTGGTTACTTAGCCAATTCAATTTCAAAACCAACAGCGTGGGTGTGGATAAGCCACCCTATCATGAATGTATTGCCATTTCCGCCACCGATGATCCGACCGGCAGCTACTATGTTTATGACTTTGTCATACCCAATGACTATATGGGTGATTATCCTAAGTTTGGGGTGTGGAACGATGGCTATTACATGACCATAGCCCAATACAAGGGTCAAAATTTTAAAGGTGAAGCGGTGATGGTGTTTGACCGCAAAAACATGTTACAAGGAAAAGCTGCGGGTGTGAATTACCACAATTTAGCCAGTCAACCGAACTTGAGTGTGTTATTGCCTAGCGATAATGATGGCGATGCGCCACCTGTAGGCACACCAAATTATGTCATCGGCTTTGGCAATAATATGTACACCAATAAATTGCGGATTTTTGAAGTCAAGGCTGATTTTTCAACAGCCACGACAACAGGCTCCATTAAAGAACGTCCACCGTTAAAAGTGGCCACTTTTAATCCTGATATATGCAGAAATGACGCTGGGAATTGTATTCCCCAGCCATCAGGTTTGAATGGCAGGCAACAAAAGCTGGATGCTTTGTCTGACCGGCCCCTGCACCGCTTGCAATACCGCTATTTTGCGCAGGGTTGTCCTGTTGATGGCGCATTAAACGGGTGCGCCACGTTGGTGTTTAACCACACGGTGCGCGGCAATAAAATAGGTGAAGCGGCGGTACGTTGGTATCTGTTAAAACAAAACACAGCGACTAAAGCATTGGGCGTGGCCCAACAAGGTTCTTTTGCGCCAGATAGCACATCACGATGGATGGGTAGCGCCGCATTAAATAAACGTGGCGATTTAGCCATCGGTTACAGCCTGTCCAGCAGTTCGCTATACCCCTCTGTCGGTTACGCGGGGCGTTTGGTGGATGATGCCCCTAACGCCTTGACTTTGGAAGGGCGTTTGTACACAGGCCACGGGGCGCAAACGGACTCTGAACGTTGGGGCGACTACAGCACGTTATCGGTTGATCCGGTAGATGATTGTACTTTTTGGTACACCAATCAGTATTATGCCAATAATCGGGCAGGTTTTAACTGGTTATGGCGTACACGCATTGGCAGTTTTAAGTTATCAAATGACTGTTAAGGATTTGGCTAAAATAACTTCCCTTGAATGCAATCAGAGCTTAATGTAGGGGCGAATTCATTCGCCCTGGGCGATTAAAATCACCCCTACAAAAAATGTACCCGTCAAAACTCAGGGAAGTTATTTTTAACCAAATCCTAAGTAAGGTAATCCGCAAAAAATAAATCGCCACAGGATTCACAGATTAAGCTTGTTACCTTCAGTGAATCTGTGGCGTTTTTGGCCACCAAGTAAAACCAGAAAACATCTCCGCTTAAAGTATAATGCCGGTCACGTTGTTTACCTTAGAATAGCCTGCATGTTTTTAGCATCCCGCACCTTTCTCGTCATCTTTCTGGCATTGCTGCAATTGATTGCGCCACTAGTTCATGCGCACACGGATAAGCCTTTTTTTGCAATGCCCAACCACGAAACCGGTAGGCTGCATATTCCGGGTCTTGAAGCATACCAACGCAGTGATGATGGTCTGGGGTCAAGCGAAACTTTGCAATACTGTGCCGTCAGGCTGGATGCACCCTCTGAAGGCATTGTGTTCGGTGTCGGTGCGGGCATTAAGCCCAGTCAGGACAACGGCTTGACCGACGCAGACCATTATTATTTGCCGCCGCAGCCCATTATTTTTGCCGTCCAGATTGCCTTGATGGATAGCTGCGGGACGTGTTTCCCGCCGCGTTTATTGCCCTGTCATTTATTTTCCCCTTATTCCCCACGCGCACCACCAGTCCAATGCTCCGTTTGTTCTAAATGAGGCCTGCCTTAACGGGCCGCTATCACTTTTCCCCAAAACTTATTAACGCGGCGGTTGCCGCATTGGGCTTATCTTATGATTCCTTTGTATACCCGCGCTTGTCGCAGGTCTCAAAACAGTTGTCGGCTGTGTTTGTGGCTAATCTATTTGTCTGGACTTATTCCATGTTCCTGCCTTGCGCTGGATCATGCCGATGCCCAAAAAGAAGGGCAGGCGATGGTCCCGCATCACGACTTGATTGTCACCGATACTGCATTGAGCTTGACTAAACTCATTGATTTAACGTTGGAAAAATATCCTGACATTAGCTGGATTAATGCCTTGGAAGAAGAGGCTGCGGCGTTGCGCCAACGCGGTGAAAGCTGGACAGCAGGCGCATCACAAGCTGGATTGCGCTTTCAGGAAGCGACCAGCGGGACATTGCATTATATTGATGGGACGGTGCAAGTGCCATTATGGAATCCGGGGCAGCGTGATGCGGAACAAAAAACCGGCGACAAAGCGTTTGCCAGTGCGCACAGACAAACTGCCGCGATTAAATTACGCGTCGCCGGGCTGGTGAGGGGTGCCTTGTGGGATATGGAATTACAAAAAATCCGTTATGAACAAGCCTTGGCGGACATCGACATCTCAGGGCAATTATTGGCAAAAATTAAGCGTCGTGTTGAATTGGGCGATTTGCCCCGTTCTGATGAATTGCTGGCGCATACCGAGTTATTGCAAAAGCGGTCGGCGCTGACCCAGGCAGAAGCCGAACTGATGCACGCCCGCAAGCGTTATTCCAGCATTACCCAGACCACTAAAATTCCTGCTGTGTATGAGGAAAAGCTGGTCGCGTTAAAGGAAATCCAGCAAAACCATCCCGACTTGATGGCGGTAAATAGCCAGATTGATCGCAAACAGGCGGAACTCAATGCGCTAAAGCTGGTGGGATCAGGCCAAAGCAATTTGACGGTCGGCATCAATAGTGACCGCTTTACTGCTGATCCGCGCAGTAATAAAACAGAAAGTTTTAATATCGGCGTTACCGTGCCTTTTGGCGGCAGTGCGCATATGCAACCCCAAATAGCGGCTGTCAATGTCGAATTAAATAGGCTGATTAGCGACCGTGAGCAACTGTACCGGAACTTGGAACAGCTTCACCATGAAGCCGAACATAATCTGGAAGTCAACCAAGTCGAGCTGGGTATCGCCAATGAGTTGAAACAGGTGGCTGAAGAACATTTAAAAATGACCCTCTTAAGTTTTTCAGTCGGTGAAATTGATTTGATGGATTTGCTAAAAATCCAGTCCAGAACCCAGCAAGCCATTTTGAATGCCAAAGAACGTGCGGTGATGTTACAGCGTGATCAGGCACTTTATAACCAAGCAGTAGGCGTGACACCATGAAGATTCTTAAAAAGAGACGCTTAATTAAACGTAATTGTTTAGCCCCCCCCTTAGAAAAAGGGGGGATGGGGGGGATTTTTCAAAATAACCGTTTTGACCAAGCCCAGCAAATCCCCCCTACCCCCCTTTGCAAAGGGGGGGCTAAACGGCTACCCATTAAACCATCAACCCCCACCCACATGATGCGGTATCTTGCGTTAAGCCTAATGGCTTTTGCCG
The DNA here is from genome assembly GCA_030689765.1 of Methylovulum sp. Classification (GTDB taxonomy): domain Bacteria; phylum Pseudomonadota; class Gammaproteobacteria; order Methylococcales; family Methylomonadaceae; genus Methylovulum. Next base: position 6,702 of record JAUYEP010000038.1, on the reverse strand, counting down.
TGTCATGCCTGACACCAGGCATTAGCCCTGCGGCTGACAAGGCGATACGCCTATCGGAAGCACACATCAATAATCTTGGTGTATCACTCGGTAAATTGATGCCCGTATCCCAAATACCGGTGTTATACGCACCCGCCAAAGTGGTTATTCCACCGACGCAGGAATACATCGTCAGCGCGTCGCAGGCGGGCTTGATTACGCGGTTGAATGCGGCAATTGGCGATAAAGTCAAGCAAGGCGAGGTACTGGCAGAGATAAACAGCTCAGACTTGCTGTCAATGCAGCGGCTGTACCTTAAAGCCAATAGTGAACTGGAATTGGGGCAGTTCTCTTATCAACGGGACAAAAAACTGCTTGAGGACGGCATTATCGCTGCACGGCGTTGGCAGGAAACGCGCAGTTTATATAACGCAGCAGCATCGGAAGCTGACGAACACCGCCAGCTTTTGGAAATCGCCGGCATGACCGCCGGTGAAATCGACAAGCTCAAGAAAACCCATCGTTTATCGGGCTTGCTGAATATCCGCTCGCCAATTACCGGCGTCATCATGGAGCGCATGGCGGTTGCCGGGGCGCGTATCGACAGTTTGGCGCCGCTGTACCGCATTGCCAATCTGGATGAGCTGTGGCTGGAGATTAATATCCCACAGGAGCGCATCGGTCAGATAAAAATCGGCGATAAGGTCCTGCTGGAAAAGCCGGCAACAGAAACACAGGAACTGGAGCAACGTAAAGTGCCGCTAGCGATGCCGATTAGCGCTCAAATCACCTTACTGGGCCAAACGGTCAATCCCGAAAACCAGACTATTCTGGCACGGGCGCTGCTTAAGGGCGCACCGACCGATGTCCGCCCGGGACAACGGATAAATACCCAGATTATCCAGCCGAATATCGGCGCGGCCTTCAATGTGCCCAATACCGCCATTGCCCAACATGAAGGCAAGTCATTTGTTTTTGTCCGCACTGTCGAAGGCTTTAACGCAAATCCTGTGACGGTGATTGGCAGGCAAGGTGAAGAATCAACCATCAGCGGCAATTTTACCGGCACAGAAATGATTGCGGTTAAAGGCGCGGTTTCGCTAAAAGCCAACTGGCTGGGATTGGGGCTGGGGGGGGAGGACTAATGGCTAGCCTGATCAGATTTGCCTTAAGCCAACGGCTATTGATGATGATAGCCGTGCTGGTGTTAATGGGCGGCGGCTATTATGCGTTTAACCATATCCCGATTGATGCGTTCCCCGAAGTCTCGCCAACCCAGGTAAAAATCATTGTAAAAGCCCCCGGCATGACGCCTGAAGAAGTTGAAGCGCGGATCACCGCACCCATCGAGGTTGAATTGCTGGGCATTCCGCATCAAACCATGCTGCGTTCGATTGCCAAATACGCCTTGACGGATATTACGGTTGATTTTAAAGAAGGCACGGATATTTTTTGGGCACGCCAGCAAATCGCCGAACGTTTAAACACCCTGTGGGGGAGCCTGCCTACCGGTGTGCAAGGCGGGATTGCACCGATGACGACGCCGTTGGGTGAAATGTATATGTTCAGCATCGAAGGCGGCGATTTGAACCTGATGGAACGCCGCGACCTGTTGGACTGGGTGATACGCCCCGCGTTGCGCACCGTACCTGGTGTCGCCGATGTCAATTCACTTGGCGGTTTGGTCAGAAGCTTTGAAGTCATTCCCGACAACACCCGTTTGTCCGCCAGAGGCATCAGCATGGATAAGCTGATCCTGGCGTTGCAAAGCAATAACCGCAATGATGGGGCAGGGCGGTTGAGCGATGGCGAAGAAGCGTTAATCGTCCGTGCCGAAGGGCGTATCAAGACGCTGGACGATGTGCGCATCATTGTCGTCGATAATAAAAACGGCATTCCGGTTACCGTTGGCGATATTGCCGATATAAAAATTGGCGCATTAACGCGTTATGGCGCAGTCAGTAAAAACGGCGAAGGCGAAGCGGTGACAGGGTTGGTGCTGAGCCTGCGCGGCGCTAATGCCAGACAGACGATTTCCGGCATTGAGCAAAAGCTGGCGGAAATCAGCAAAAGTTTTCCCGTCGGCGTCGAAGCGAAAGTTTTTTACAATCGCGGCGATCTGGTTGATAAGGCGGTGGAAACTGTCTTGCATGCCTTACTGGAAGCGATTGCGCTGGTGCTGGTGTTGCTGCTGTTGTTCCTTGGTACAGTACGCGCCGCGCTGGTGGTTGCATTGGCGTTGCCACTGGCGGCCTTGTTCACCTTTATCCTGATGCACTACATGGGGATGTCGGCGAATCTGATGAGTCTGGGCGGTTTGGCGATTGCGATTGGTATGTTGGTCGATGCCGCCGTCGTCGTCACTGAAAATATGATTACGCATCTGGCGCACACCAAAACCGCCCAGCGTTTGCCGCGTCTGCATGTGATTTACCGCGCCACCAGTGAAGTTGCCGCATCGGTCACGTCCGGCATCCTGATTATTATTATCGTGTTTTTGCCATTGCTGACCTTGCAAGGGTTGGAAGGCAAATTATTTACCCCAGTCGCGCTGACGATTGTGTTTGCGCTCAGTGGTTCATTGATATTGTCGTTGACGGTGATTCCGGTGATTGCCTCCTATTTGTTGAAAGAGGTCTCGCATGACGACTGCATGGATGCAGGAGGTAGGGCAATGCAGGGAGCAATTGCCGAAGAACCGTGGCTACCGCGACATTTGCAGGCCATCTATAAACCCACATTGGCTTGGTGTCTTGATAACGGCAAAAAGGTCTTTGTCAGCGCAGGTGCTTTGCTGGCCGTGACGGTTGTTGTTTTTACCCAGATAGGCAGCACGTTCATGCCGACAATGGATGAAGGCGACCTTATTGTGCAATTGGAAAAATTGCCCTCAATCACGCTCGCCCAATCTATCGCACTCGATGGGCAGGTGCAGAAAAACCTGCTGAAAAATATTCCTGAAATAGCCACAGTGGTTTCGCGTGTCGGCTCCGATGAGCTAGGGCTTGATCCGATGAGCCTGAATGATACTGACACCTTTTTGATTCTGAAACCTAAAGAACAATGGCGGATGCACAGTAAAGACGGGCTGATTGAAGAAATTCGCAAAGTTATGGCTGCAACGCCAGGCATTGCCTTCAAATTTACCCAGCCGATTGAAATGCGCGTCTCAGAAATGCTCACGGGTACGCGCGGCGATGTCGCTGTAAAATTATTCGGCGCTGACCTTGCCATCTTAAGTGAGAAAGCGGCACAAATAGTCGCTGTGTTGAAAGGCATAGCCGGTTCCTCTGATGTGTTTACCAAACAGAATGAGGGGATGCAGTTTTTACAACTGACCATTGATAAAACCGCAGCGGGGCGTTTGGGTTTGGATAGCGACAGCATTGAAAATCTGTTACGCGCCCAGATTGAAGGTTTAAACTTAGGCATTGTCCAGGAAGGCATTAAACGCACACCGCTAATTTTACGCGGCAACAGCAACACGTCTAATTTTGATAATCTGCAAATCACCCTGCAAAATGGTGGGCATGTGCCGGTAACGGCCATTGCCAAAATCGAAAAAGTAGAAGGCGTAGTGTCAGTAGAGCGGGAAAAGGGGCAACGTTTTGTAGTCATCAGCAGCAATGTACAAAATCGTGATCTGGTCGGTTTTGTCGAAGAAGCGCGTAAAGCCATTGCTGAAAAAATAGCCTTACCGACGGGCTACACGATCGAGTTTGGCGGCCAGTTTGAAAACCAGCAACGTGCGGCGGCGACCTTGTCTATCGTAGTGCCGGTGTCGCTCGGCCTGATTTTTTTATTGCTGTTTTCGACTTTCGGTTCAGTGCGGCAAGCCGTGCTGGTGTTGTCGAACATCCCTCTGGCGATGATTGGCGGCGTATTTGCGTTATGGCTTTCCGGTGAATACTTGTCAGTCCCTGCATCGGTAGGTTTTATCGCTTTGCTGGGGATCGCCGTATTAAATGGCGTCGTGATGGTCAGCTATTTTAACCAGCTGATAGCCACCGGCATGGACATGGCGAAGGTCGTGATTGTCGGCTCGTCACGGCGCTTGCGTCCGGTGTTGATGACTGCCAGTATTGCGGCATTTGGCTTGATACCGTTATTGTTTGCAACTGGGCCAGGTTCTGAAATTCAGCGCCCGTTAGCCATTGTTGTCATTGGCGGACTGGTTTCGTCCACATTTTTAACCTTATTTTTGCTGCCCATGTTGTATCAGTCATTCGGGCAGGAAAAAAATGAGCCTGCAGAGAGGAACGTATGACACATACCCATCAGGAATATATGCACCAGGAATATCTGGTCACGCTTAATGTCCCGCCCAGCATTGAAGAGGCGCTGGTTGACAGCTTGCTGATGCTGGAAACCCAACATGGTTTCAGCAGTTTCCCCGTAAACGCCCATCACCATAAAAACAAAGGCTTGTCGCTCGCCGAACAGGTCAGCGGCAGGCAGAAAAGAATCCGTTTTCAGATGTATGTCGATGTTCAGGGGTTGCCGTCATTATTGGCGCAGTTAAAACAGGAATTTGCCGGTGCGGGGATTCAGTATTGGGTATTGCCGGTGATTGAGAAAGGGGTGGTTTAAACAGGCACATGGCATTATTGCTGGTGTTTTTGCGATAAAAGCGGTGTGCCCTTTATATCCCGTACCCACAGGGTATAAAGGGTATAAAGGCAGAAAAGCGTCGCTTAAAGCGCCTTCAAGGGCTTCATTATGACGGACAGCTCCAATCTTTACCGCATCTTTCCCTGACGGCTGCGCTGTTTGGGCGCATTTAATCCGTAACGACAGGGCACTTTATCAATGCTTGGATGTGGGGGCTCAAGAATTTGACGAACATTTGTCATTGGCATTGATGATGCTGATGCGCAACACCTGCAGGCGGCGCGAAGACCCCTAGCAATGCTGCGGGAAAGTAACCAGCGGCTGCTTGAATGGCTACGCCAACCCTGCGACGACGCCTGATGTCCTTGACTTACTCTAATAGTTAGGAAGGGGCATGAATAACTTGTAACGCTAACGCATCCCGCCCGAAAACAACCGATAAGCCGGATTATCAGTTTGCTCCGCATAAACAAAGCCAGAACCACGCAAACACTGTTCAAAAACTTGCTGCTCCGCCTCGACTATTTGCAGCCCCATCAACACCTTGCCAAATGCCGCGCCATGATTACGGTAATGGAACAAGCTGATATTCCAGCGTCCGCCCAGTTCCGTCAGAAACTTTAACAACGCCCCAGGACGTTCAGGAAACTCAATACTATAGATAATTTCGTTCAGCTCACAAGGCGCGTGACCGCCAACCATATAGCGGATATGCTCCTTGGCCAATTCATTCGCCGTCATATCAGTCACCAAAAACCCCTGCTGCTGCAAATGCAAAATCATCGCGGCACGGTCGGCTTCCAAGCCGCTGCTTGAAATGCCGACAAATATCTGCGCCATCTCCGCATTAAAGTAGCGGTAATTAAATTCGGTGATACTGCGCCCGCCCAACAAATTACAAAACCTTAAAAAACTGCCCGGTGTTTCAGGAATGCTGACCGCCAACAAAATTTCCCGATGCTCGCCGACTTGCGCCCGTTCCGCAACATAACGCAAACGGTCAAAATTGATATTGGCGCCGCTATCAATCGCAATCAGCGTTTGCCCTTTGATTTGCCCGCGCTCAACATATTTTTTTAAACCGGCAATCGCCAATGCACCGGCAGGTTCGGCAATGGAACGGGTATCGTCAAAAATATCCTTAATTGCCGCACAAATCTCATCGGTACTGACCGTAATCACTTCATCGACATAACGCTGCGCCAAACGGAACGGCTCTGCGCCCACTTGCTTAACCGCCACGCCATCCGCGAACAAACCTACTTGCTCTAGCACCACGCGGCTACCGGCTTGCAACGCACGGTTAAGGCAATCGGCATCATCGGGTTCAACGCCGATAATTTTGACATCAGGCCGCACAAATTTCGTATAAACCGCAATGCCTGCAATCAATCCGCCACCACCCACCGGCACAAAAATCGCATCCAGATCGCCGGTTTGCTGCCTGAGCAGTTCCATTGCCACCGTGCCTTGTCCGGCAATCACCTCCGCATCATCGTAAGGATGGATAAACACCCGCCCTTTTTCCTTAGCCAACGAATGGGCATGGTCATAAGCCTCGCTATAAGAATCACCGAACAGAACAATCGCCGCGCCCATGCCTTTTACGGATTTAATCTTAATCTCCGGCGTAGTGGTCGGCATCACGATCAGCGCGTTGACGCCCAAGCGTTTGGCAGCCAACGCCACGCCTTGCGCGTGGTTACCCGCAGAGGCCGCAATCACGCCCAAAGCCCGGTCTTTCGCATCCAGCGTCGCCATTTTGTTATACGCACCGCGTAACTTAAACGAAAACACCGACTGCAAATCTTCGCGTTTTAAAAACACGCTATTACCTAAGCGTTCCGACAATAACGGCGCAAAATCCAACGGCGTTTCAATCGCCACATCATAAACTTTGGCGCGTAATATTTTTTCTATGTATTTTTGAGGCATGTTTAAAATTGGGCTGAAGAATAACGGTATCTGCGCTATTATCGCACACCGTTTAACCAATCGTTTAGCTCCCCCCTTTGCAACATAAGTATCTACACAACTTTAATTGATTTTAAAACAATGTGTTATATGACATTCCTTGCAGATAATTGCTATATTTTTAGGTTTTTCTATCAC
>JAUYEP010000033.1 GCA_030689765.1 Methylovulum sp. | reverse complement strand
CGCGACACTTGGCATTTGGCGAACCGCTTTATACGTAAACTGCTTGCCCATACGATGGGCTGCTTCTTGGGGAAATTACTGGGCAATCCTACTTTGCTTTTTGAGGCTTTGGTTGAGATTTAAAAGTTGAGCATCGCGTATTCTGAATAATCCTTAAACTGTTGTGCCAAAGCGTCCCGTCCTAGTTTTTCCAAGGTTACATGAAAACTTGAATAAGGATAATCCGCTAAGGAATGTGGTAGTGGGTTAAACCTGTGTTTTTCCTACACACGATTTCACTGCCTATGGTTCGGAGTCCAAGGCATGACTTGGATTACACAAAACATCCAAAACGTGTTTTGGACTCCTAAACAACAGATTTAACCCACTACCCGTCCAGTGATCCAACAAAATATCAGAAAGTCTTTCGGTTGCCTTGGGTAACGCGGGGATGTCTAAAAAATAATTGGGGTCTTTGTCGAATACGCGAATATCGGCGCGTTTGGTTTGGCTTAAAAACGTAAAGGGGTGACTTTGCCCGTGGTGCGGTAACATCGGTAATCGGCCAGAACTTGCGCGTGGTCGAACGCCAGTTCGCCGGGCAGGTTGTCGAAGGTAAAAATTCCGCAATGTTTGGCATCATCGGCGGCTACCGGCAGCCCTCTTGCTTCTGCTATATAGACGGCGGTAACGGTGTGGTTGCGTGGGTCGCGTTTGGGATTGGAATACAAGCCTAATAAAACGGTGAGGTTGACATCAAGGCTGGTTTCTTCTTTTGCCTCGCGTATCGCGGCATTTTCTACTGTTTCCCCGACATCAACAAAACCGCCCGGTACGGCCCAACCAAAGGGCGGGTTGGCGCGTTCAATCAAGACAAAAGGCCGCTCTGGCAGATCAATGAGTTCGATTAATATGTCCGCTGCAAGCAGTGGTGTGACAGGTTTGTACATGGTAGCCCCTGATATTGTTTATTGGCGTTAGATGTCTTGGGTCAGGCGAATTTCAGCTTCGCGATATTTTGCTGCACAGAACTCAGCGACTTCATCAGGTAAGGCTGGGCCCGGCGCGGTTTTATCCCAATCCAGAGTTTCCAGATAATCACGCACATATTGCTTGTCAAAACTGGGTGGGCTAATACCAACCTGGTATTGATCGGCAGGCCAGAATCTTGATGAGTCCGGCGTCAACACTTCATCAATCAGATATAACACGCCCGCGTCATCAACCCCGAATTCAAATTTGGTATCGGCAATAATAATGCCGCGCTCCTTGGCGTAGGCGGCGGCTTCTGTGTACAAGCGCAAACTGGCATCACGCACCTGCCCGGCTAATGCCTGCCCCATTAACGCCGCGGTTTTTTCAAAAGGGACATTTTCATCATGCTGGCCAACAGCCGCTTTGGTCGATGGGGTGTAAATGGCTTCCGGCAATTGCTGCGCTTGCTGCAGGCCTGCTGGTAAGGGTATGCCGCATATTGCGCCGGTGGTTTGGTAATCCTTCCAGCCGGAGCCTATCAAATAACCGCGCACGATGGCCTCGACAGGCAAGGGCCGCAATTTTTTGACGACAATCGCACGGCCTTCAACTTGCGCCCGTTCAGCCGCATCAGGGATAACCTGTTCCAACGGAATCCCCGATAGATGATTGGGCAGGATCGCCTGCATTTTTTTGAACCAGAAATTGGAAACACGGGTTAAGACCCGCCCTTTACCTGGAATCGGGTCTGGCAGAATGACGTCGAATGCAGACAACCTGTCCGTGGTCACAATCAGCATGGTTTGACCGTCAATATCATAAATATCGCGTACTTTGCCACGCGCAATAAGCGGCAACGAGGTAAGCGTTGATTGGTACAGTGCTTCTGGAGTGTTCATAGAGAGGGCTTATTAAAAAGTTATGTAGATACCGTTGAAACAAGTCGTGTAGGGTGGGCAACGTTTTTATGCCCACCCTTTCCGCGCAACCCTGCATTGTCCGCGTGGGCACGATGCCCACCCTACCAAGCTGCTAACGCGGCATCAGCGCCACACCGTTAATCACAATACCTTCCCAACCATAACGCATGAACAATCTGATATTTTGATGGTCGCTGCCATCGGGATTATCCAAAACATCGTGCCGGTAATAGTTGCCAAACAGGTTTAGGGTTTGCTGCGGATTAAGCCCGTGTAACTGTGCAAAAGCAAAAATCCGGCAAGAACCTTCATTCGTCCCCGCTTTGTTTATCTGCGTGTGTCCATGCAAACCGTTGCTGAATTCAGTCGGCTGGCAATGATAATTTTCAGTAATCGTCGCGATGGTTTCATCAAAGCTGACAGGGATGTCATTTTTAATTTTTTCAAGAAACAAGGTAAGTGACATAAATGGATGTGATGGCAATTAACGAAGCAGGCCTGAAATGCCTTTAAATTCAAGATGGGCGGCATTTCTTAGCCATTCAAACAAAACTGATTCATGGTTGGTGATGGTCGCGCCTTGCTGTTGCAAGCGTTGCAACGCATAGAATTTGTGCTCTGATTTACGCGAACACAACGCATCTTCAACGACATGCACTTGATAGCCGACATCAAGCAATTCCAGTGCGGTCTGCAATACGCAAACATGCGCCTCTTGCCCCACCAAAATAATTTGCTTGCGGTGGCTATGTTCCAAGGCTTCACTAAAACCGTCGGCCGCACAACAGGAAAAACCTGTTTTGTCGAATACCTGGAAGCCTACCGGCAATTTTTGGACGATCACTGAATCCGTAGGCCCCAAACCTTTAGGGTATTGTTCAGTCAATAAGACCGGAATGTTAAGCTTACCAGCCGCTTCAACCAGGATGCCTGTGTTAGTCATCATCACACAGGCGGCCTTTTCAGGCATTGCCGCTGATAATTTAGCCTGTATATCGATAACGACCAACAGGCTGTTTTCTGCGCAAAGCAGGTCGGGATGTGTATTCTTCATTGGATATCTCTATGCTTTTTTCATAATACGGGCTTTTTCACGCTGCCAGTCACGATCTTTAGACGCCGTGCGTTTGTCATGCAATTGCTTGCCTTTTGCCAAGCCTATTTCAAGTTTAGCCCTGCCGTTTTTCCAGTACATTGAAAGCGGAATCAGGGTATAGCCTTTGCGTTCCACCGAACCAATGAGTTTGTTGAGTTCATGACGGTTTAGCAGCAGTTTTTTAGCGCGGACAGAATCGGGGTTAACATGGGTGGATGCGGACAGTAGCGCTGAAATGTGTGCGCCTGATAGCCAAGCCTCCCCGCGCCTTAACACCACATAACTTTCTTTTAACTGAACCCGCCCTTCCCTTAGGCTTTTGACTTCCCAGCCTTCCAACACCAGTCCAGCCTCAAACCGTTCTTCAATAAAATACTCGTGGGTAGCCTGACGATTAACCGCAATGGTTGAATTTTGCTTGGCTGCGGCTTTTTTGGATTTTTTATCGGCCATAATTTTGGAAAATAATTTTAAAACTGACGTCATTAAATAATTTTGTTATTTTACGTGATAAAAACAATAACAGTGAGTTTTTCAAAGCGTCCCCAATAAAGGCATAACAGACATGACAAACACTAAAAAATCAATCCATGGCGAATGGTCATCACGGTCGGCATTTATCCTGGCAGCAACCGGCTCTGCCGTGGGTTTAGGCAATATCTGGAAGTTCCCTTATATCACCGGAGAAAATGGCGGCGGCGCTTTTGTCATTGTTTATTTGTTGTGTGTCGCGCTGATCGGCATCCCCATTATGATCGCGGAAACCATGCTGGGACGGCGTGGCCGCGAAAACCCTGTCCATACCATGCAGGTGTTAAGCGCAGAAGCGGATGCCGATAAACGCTGGCATTATCTGGGCTGGCTGGGCATGGCGGCAGGCTTGTTAATCCTGTCTTATTACAGCGTGATAGCGGGCTGGGCGTCAGCTTATGTGTTTAAAGCATTCTCCGGCAGTTTTTTTGGCGCTGATGTCACAGCGGTGGAACAACTGTTCAGTGATTTTGTTGGCAACCCCATGCAGCTGATTTTCTGGCATACCTTGTTTATGGTGGCAACGATGCTGATTGTTGCGCGTGGTGTCGGTGACGGTCTGGAAAAGTCCGTACGGATTTTAATGCCGGGGTTATTTATTTTGTTGGCGTTACTGGTGATGTACGCGATGACGACCAGCGGTTATTTTCAGGGCATCCATTTCCTGTTCAGCCTGGATTTTAACAAACTGACCGGCAACGCTATCTTGATTGCGATGGGCCAGGCGTTCTTCAGTCTGGGCTTAGGGATGGGCTGTGTCATGGTTTATGGCGCTTATTTGCCGAAAAACATATCCATTGCGAAAGCGTCCATTGTCATTGCGGCAGTGGATTCGCTGGTGGCGTTATTGGCGGGGATTATTATTTTCCCGATTGTGTTTACCTACGGACTGAATCCTGGCTCAGGCCCCGGCCTTATTTTTGAAACCCTGCCGATAGCTTTCGGCTCGATGACAGGCGGCTGGCTGTTCGGTGTTTTATTTTTTGTCATACTGGTCTTTGCCGCCTTGTCTTCTGCCATTGCCCTGATTGAACCGACGGTTTGTTGGCTGGTGGAGAGCAAAGGCATAACGCGCGGACTCGCCTGTCTGCAATCGGGTGTAGTAACGTGGCTACTGGGCTTTTGCACTATTTTTTCATTTAACATCTGGTCTGATGTCAAAATTTTCGATCACACGCTTTTTGAAGCGCTGGATTATTTAACAGCCAATGTCATGCTACCTGTCGGCGGATTTGCGATTGCCGTATTCGCCGGCTGGATGATGAAGCAGCAGCATAGCGCACAGGAACTGGACATACCCAGCCAGCATTATCAAATCTGGCTGTTTTTAATCAAATACATGGCGCCAGCGGCGGTATTCTTAGTCTTTCTGCATGTCATGGGAGTGCTTTAAACATGACGGTTGTTAAAAAAAGTGCGCTGGTCAAATATTCCGCACAGCAAATGTTTGATCTGGTTAATGATATTGAAGCTTATCCGCAATTTTTGCCCTGGTGTAGCGGCAGCCGGATCATCAAACGTGCCGACGATTTTGTCGAGGCGGAATTGTTAATTGCCAAAGGCGGCTTTAAAAAATCCTTTTCAACACGAAACAAGGCTGATAGCGGCGGCAGAATAACGGTTTCTTTACTCGATGGCCCTTTCTCTTATCTGGAAGGTGTCTGGAATTTTATGCCGTTGCGTGAAGATGCCAGTAAAATCTCACTGGATCTGGAATTTGAAATGTCGGGAAAACTGGCAAGCCTGGCTTTTGGCGCCGTGTTTAACCAGATATGCAACACGATGGTGAGTTCTTTTACTCATCGGGCCAAACAAATTTATGTCTGAGCCGTTGATTGATGTTGAAGTCGCTTACGCAATGCCGGATGAACAAGCCGTCATACCCGTCACTGTGCCTGGACACGCTACGGTCGAATCAGCAATTTGCGCATCAGGGCTATTGTCCAGTTTTCCAGAACTCGATAAGACCGCGCTTGACGTCGGTATTTTTGGCAGTGCCTGCAAGCTGGAACAGCCATTAAAACAGGGCGATAGAGTGGAGATTTACCGACCGTTAGTGCATGACCCTAAAGAAGCAAGGCGCCAGCGGGCGGCAAAATAAATCATCAATCCGTACTTAAACCATGCAAAGTTCAAGCACCCTGGAGCCCCCATGCAACGCAACCGTTATTTCAGCACCTACACTTTGATGTTGCTATTCTGTAGCCCGTTCCCGGCATTAGCAGCCAATACATGGCGTTACCATCAGGAAAGCGACCGGCTCAACAATCAGGCCTATAGCGTTACCCTATCGCCAATGCCGCGCCGCGACCTTTATGACGGACTCAAGCTGGAAATCGTGTGCCGCGATAATGCCTTGCAGGTTGCCATTGATGCCGATAGCCTGATTGCGTCACAAGGCAGTAAATTTGAGCTTGAATATCAAATCGACAAACAAGCGCCGGTGACTATCCAAATGCGCACCTTTCCGGATTCAAAGCGCCGAGGCTATACCAACGATGAGGCCAAACACCTGATAGATGCCATTTTAACGGGTCAGGATGCCATTTTTATCCGCGTCAAAACGATGATACGCGAAGTGCTGTCCGGCTCGATCCCATTGCAGGATGCCGCCAAACCGATCCAGCAAGTGTTGTCTGATTGCGGGATGTCGGCGCCAACTAATGCCGATAAAGCATCGGCCTATAACCTGACCGACTTTGAGCGGGAATTTAATCAATTGACCCCAGCACAGCAGCAGCAAGTGCTGGGTCAGCTAAAAAAAATAATCAAGGACGTAAAATAATGCGGGGCTGTTACCCGTGTAGAGACGTTGCATTTATGCCCTCGGGTACTGCAACGTCTGCACTGCAACGCCTACCCTTCAGCGTCCGATCAGCTTTCCAGGTTTTCATCAGGCTTTTTGCTGGGCACGCGCCGCTTGCCGATATTTTTCTTGTTCCGATCACGAATTTTAACCTTTTCGGCAGCCGCTTTTTTAGGTTCGCGTTTATCTTTGCTGCCCACCGCTTTGCCTGATAATTTCAACTTTTTCGGGCCTTTATAGCTACCTTCCAATGCCTTGATCGTGCGGCATTCAAACGTTTGCTTTAAAAACCGCTGGATGCCCGACATCAAATTCCATTCTGTACTTTTGACCAGCGCAATCGCCAAACCCTGCTCATCCGCCCTGCCCGTCCGTCCGATACGATGGATGTAATCAATGCCGTTTCTGGGCACATCAAAATTAATGACCAGATTAATGCCTTTGACATCCAGACCGCGTGCGGCAAGGTCGGTGGACACGATAATATTAACGGAGCCATCACGGAACAAAAACATCATGCGGTTGCGGTCTTTTTGATCCATTTCGCCATGCAGCACACCGACGCGCAGCCCTTGCCCGCGCAACGGGCCTTGCAATTCATTGGCCCTCAAGCGGGTATTGGTGAAAATCAGCGCCTTGTCGTAGGTTTCATTAAGCAAAATCCAGGCCAGCAGCTTTTGTTTGTGGCCGTTATCATCAGCCACCATAATTTGTTGCCGGATATTGCTGTGTCCGTCATGCAGGGTGTTTAATGCGACCGTCTTATAATGGTTTTTAAGCACCTTATCGGCAATCTTAATCACGCCATAATGCGTCAATGTCGCGGAAAACAGCAAGGTTTGCCTTTGCCCGTTACAGTGGCCCGCGATAGCCTGCACATCTTCACTAAAGCCCATATCCAGCATACGGTCGGCTTCATCGAGTATCAGCACGTCCAGATGGCTAAAATCCGTTGCGTCCTGATTGATCAATTCCATCAGCCGGCCTGGTGTCGCGATAATAATTTGTGCATTGCGCCGGAGCGCACTTTGCTGTTGTTTAAAGTCTTCACCGCCAGTAATCAGGCCGATTTTCAGTTCGGTAAATTCGGCAAGCGCCCGGCACTGGTTAAACGTTTGTTGCGCCAATTCACGCGTCGGCGCAAGGATTAACGCGCGTGTGCCGAATAATGTCGAACGCAGGGTTAGCAAATGGTGCAGCGTCGGCAGCAAAAATGCGGCGGTTTTTCCACTGCCTGTTTCGGCGCTGACCAGCAGGTCTTTGCGTTCCAGCGCCAGAGGGATGGCTTGTTGTTGTACTGGTGTGGGCTGTTCAAAGCCCATTTTTTCGACGGCTTTAAGCAACGCTTCTGCGAGTGACAAATCGGAAAACGTTAAGGGGGTGTCTGTTAAGTTATCGGGCATGAATCTTGATGAGTTTGCAGTTGCACAGAAGATGTGCGGGGAATGGAGCCATTATAAACTTTTTGCCTACAGGGTTATGCTTAATCACACATTGCCCGGAACTGTTGATGTGTATTATGGCGCTGTAGAGACGTTGCACCGCAACGTCTTGATCGGTATGCCGTGCGTAATCCCTAGACGTAGCCGTGCAGACGAGCGGTGCAGACGAGCGGTGCAGACGTAGCGGTGCTACGTCTCTACATGCCTTCGGATTATTGTTTTTTCGTGAAGCGCATTGAGTATCTGCAGGCCGCCTGCGGTAATGGCTTCACGGTTAGCATTGGGAAATTCATCTGCCAGTTGAGTCAAGCAGTCTTGCGTCAATAGCCGGTCGCTTTGCTGGATTATTTCCAGCAAACGATAGGTCATCGGGGTGATTTCAAGAAACAGGACTTCATCAAGCGGGTCGCGGTAAACGATAAGGAAAGTCGGCTCTGCGGGCGCTTCAACAGGTAAAAATGCCGGTGCTATTTTATGTACTGGATAGCGGTACACCAGCGGCCATGCCAGCGGCGAGACCTGGAGGCGTTGGCCCAGCAAATGCTCAGGGCTTTGGTGATGATCGGCTAGACACACTTCCCGGGCAATAGATAACGCCATTTCTACCCACTCATAATGTGCAAGTTCCAGCAAAAACGGGAAATCGTCGGCATTCGACCGTTCGTTTTGCAAAAAGGCAAGGAATTCTTCGGGTATCCCGGTGAAATATGGCGTTTTACACTGGTGTCTGGCAAAAAAATCCTGGGCAAGCCCGAACCATTGTTGGTCATCGAGAATTTTGCGCAGCACCGGAAAATTGCTGGACAGAAAGTTATCGATATTATTGAAAAACAGCTCCCGATACATCGCGATGCGCTGTTCTTTTACATCGGTGGGGGCGGGATTGTTGTCGGGATCCCGGATGTACGCGGAGAATTCACGTTGTTTGGCTTTAAAATCGACGTTCATGCGGATTGTTGGGCGTGGTGCCGTTGCCAGGCGTTTTGTATCGATTTGATGGTATTGACTTCGCGTATCAATTCGTCCATTGCGGGTATGTTGAAGTCGCGCTCCAGTAATGTCGGAAATACGCCATAAAGCTCGTAAGCCTTGCCTAACAGTTTCCAAACTGGATCAATAATTTCAGCACCGTGGGTATCAACCAGAAAATCATCCGCTTCGACATAATGCCCTGCGATATGTGCGTAGGCGATGCGCTTTGCCGGTATCGCTTTTAAAAACGCTTGTGCATCGTAGCCATGATTGACGCTGTTGACATAAATGTTGTTGATGTCGATTAAAACATCACAATCGGCGGCATCAACAACCGCATTGAAAAAATCGATTTCCGCCATTTCCTGACCTGGCGCGGCGTAATACGAGACATTTTCGAGCGCTATTTTTTGTTCCAGAATATCCTGTACGCGACGGATTCTTGCGGCGACATGGGCGATTGCTTCTTCAGTAAACGGAATCGGCATCAAGTCGTAAAGATGCCCGTCTGTGCTGCAATAACTAAGATGCTCGCTGTAGAATTTTATCTGATGCTGCTGCATGAAGCTCTTGATTTCACGCACGAAAGGTTCATCAAGGGCATCAGTGCTGCCTAATGATAATGACAAGCCGTGACAGATAAAATCAAAACGCTCGGTCAGCATACGGAATTGTTTGCCGAGTTTACCGCCGATGGTTATCCAGTTTTCGGGGGCTATTTCGTAAAAACTGACTTCTTCGGGTGGTGCGGCGACGATCTGGCTCAAAAATGACCGCCGTAAACCTAATCCGGCATCGTGGATCCGCTGTGGCGTTGTGTCCATGGGAACACCTGTAGATTGTTGTTAAAAAAAGAAGGCGGCTGATGCCGCCTTCCCGTTAAGTGGAATGCTTAGGAATGTGTACAAAACAACTTCGTCTTGTGATTTGTGCCCTCTGGATGCTATGACTGCCAGTCCTCAAAGGACTGGCAGTCATCATGTCACCTAAGTGTGTCGCGCTCGTCCCTTATTTATTTTTTGATAGTCGCTGGTGCAGGAACGGCTGCTGCAGGTGCCGCAGCAGGTGCTGCATTTTTGTTTGCAGCACAGGCGCCTTCTTTACCTTTCATCATCATTTCGCCGCAACCTTGCATGCCTTCGCCGCAGCCTTTCATTTGTGCGCCACAGTTGCCTTCTTTAGCTTTTACATCCGGGCAGTTTTTCATGTTTTCGCCGCATTGGCTGGCACATTTGCCTTCAGGCATTTTCATGCCAGCGCCGCACGCACCTTCTTTGCCTTTCATGGTTTCGCCTTTCATCATCTCGCCACATGCGCCTTCTTTACCTTTCATCATCGCACCGCAAGCTGATTCCATGCCTTTTTTCATTTTGTCGCCGTCCATCATGTCACCGCATTTGCCTTCGGTGGCTTTAGCCGCGGCAGGCGTTTTGTTGCCGGCACAAGCGCCTTCAGCGGCTTTATTAGGTTTAGCCATGCCGGGCATATTGGCGCCGCAGGCCATTTCAGCCGTTTTTGCCGCTTCAGCAACCTGCATATAGCCAGACGACAATTCTGTCATTCCGAATGGGTTTGCTTGTGCATTAGCAGCCGTTACCGTAAAGGTTGAAATAAAAGCAACACCCATAGCCGCAGCTAAAGGCGATTTGTTAATTTTGTTCATGTTGATTTCCTATAGTAATTTTTTTTGATGAGCTTTCGATGCGTGGGGCATCGAACTGTCTATGTTACTTGACACAGATAAATGCACAATAAATATACTTGCGTTAAATAAAATTACAATGCTTTTGTCTGTGCATTTTTAACTGGTTTTTCCTGGTATTCGCATAAATCTTCAATCACGCAACCAAGACATTTTGGTTTTCTGGCAACGCAGGTGTAACGGCCATGCAATATCAGCAAATGATGGGCGTCTTTTTTATGGCTTTTAGGCGTCCATTTATCAAGTTTTTGTTCCACTTCCAACACATTTTTTCCCGGCGCGAGGCCGGTGCGGTTGGCTACGCGAAAAATGTGCGTATCGACGGCAATGGTGGGATGTCCGAAAGCCGTGTTCAGTATGACATTGGCAGTTTTTCTGCCGACGCCAGCCAAGGCTTCGAGTTCAGCTCGGGTTTGGGGCACTTGGCCGTTATGGTGGTCGAGCAGTTGTTGGCAAAGCATCATGATATTGGCGGCCTTACTATTAAATAGCCCGATAGTTTTAATATCGCCTTTTAAACCATCCAGACCCAGTGCGAGGATGCTTTCCGGGGTATTCGCCACGGCGAACAATCTGGCGGTGGCTTTGTTGACGCCTTTATCGGTTGCTTGCGCGGACAGCACAACGGCAATCAGCAGCTCAAACACTGAGTTATAATTCAGTTCCGTTGTGGGTTCGGGTATCGCGGCAGCCAGCCGGTCAAATATTGCCAGACGTTTTTTCTGGTTCATGCTGCTATGCGTTTAGGGTAGTGGGTAAAATAAGTGACGTTGAAAACCGTTGGCTGAGCGTAGCCGAAGCCGATAAATGTAGGGTGGATTCGCCGCTAGGCAATCCGCCATTTCTGGGCGTACCGATACCCACAGGGCACAAGTGGCGGTTTGCTGTCGCGAAACCGCCTTACTGGTTCATAAGCTATTTGATGGCGGAGTAAAAAAACATGTTTTTTTACTCCAAATCACCACTACTTCCACAATCTACGCCGCTTGTTTAATTGTGTAATAGTGTGCATAATTTATCACATGAACAGCAAAGACATCATCAAACGACTACACCAAGACGGCTGGTACAAAGCAGGCGGCAAAGGTGACCATGAAAAGTTTGCCCATGCTACCAAGCTAGGTCATGTGGTCGTTCCGCATCCGCGCAAAGACCTCGCTATCGGCACGTTGCGCAACATTTACAAACAAGCCGGTTGGGACTGGTAGGAGGCATTATGTTATATCCCGTTTATGTCCATTTAGGCGACGAAACCCACGCGCATGGCGTGACCATCCCTGACTTCCCCGGTTGCTTTTCGGCGGCGGATGACTGGCAAGATTTACCCCGAATGATTCAGGAGGCGGTTGAGTTATGGTGTGAAGGGCAAGCCGTGACACTGCCCACGCCGACCTCATTAGATACCTTGGTCAATCACCCCGACTATACCGGCGGCGTTTGGTTATTGATTACTATTGACGCGGCAAAATTGGAGACCAAGCCGGTGCGGTTAAATATCTCCTTGCCCCAAGGCTTAGTCAGTGAAATCGATGATTATGCCAAGGCGCATGGCGCGACCCGTTCCGGCTTTTTAGCCCAAGCGGCGCGTCAGGCTATGCGCTAAGAAATGTAGGGTGGATTCGCCGCTAGGCAATCCGCCATTTCTGGGCGTACCGATACCCACAGGGCACAAGTGGCGGTTTGCTGTCGCGAAACCGCCTTAGGAATGAGCATGAAATAAGTTCAGCAAATGTAGGTGCGAATTCATTCGCACTGTGCGGATAAATCCGCACCTACAACGAACACTTGATCAAGTTATATCATGCTCATTCCTTACTGGTTAC
>JAUYEP010000094.1 GCA_030689765.1 Methylovulum sp. | reverse complement strand
AGCGGGCCAATCTTGCACCAGCGGTTATTTAGGCTGGAATACAGGTGATCGACGTCGAGTACTTTGGGGCTAAAGCTGTGGGCGGGCAGGGTGTAAATACCGTGTTCGCCATCCCATACGGCAACGGGCAGGCTACTTTGGTTGACCACTTTGCCATTTAAGGGCCAAGGCCAATACATGGCGGAGGAGTAGGTGCTGAGGCAGCTAAGGCTAAGAAAAAGCAGGGTGTAGATAATTCGAGTGGTACGAGTCATGGGCACAATGCGCTGAAAAGTCAGCCGACTATCATGCCGCCATTTCCTCGCCTGTGGCTGTGATCTATTGCCGCTTTAGAGCGTTAAAATTGTATACAAGCGCGGCCTGCATCGAGCGAGAAACAAGGGCAGTTTTCCAGATAGCCATCCGCTTTTAGTGTGACCGTATTTATGCCTATTTTGCACCAGCGCCCCGATGCGGGCTCGAATACATGATCCACATCTTGGCTATCACTAGAGCGCGATTGAGCGGCAATCGTGGTGTAGAGCACATCGTCATTCCAGACTTTGGCAGCATGAGCAGATTGATTAATCAGCACGCCATTGACCGGCCAAGGCCAGTGCCCGTCCTGCTCTTTTTCTTGCATGATGGCAAAGTAAGCGACGGCGCTGGCGCTAATGGCTAGAAAAAGACCAAGGACAACAAGCCTTGCTGGGGTGAAAATTTTCAAAATCGTCGCGCGGGCTCTTTAGGGGTAAGTAATTAACTGCGTTTGAATAAAGCCAGCGCGGCCAAGCGCTGCACGGCATGATCGACAATCGGCTCTGGATAATCATAGTTGGCTTTTTGCCCAAAAATAGCTTTCACCAACCATGGTGCGTGGATTTCTTTATCGCTGAGCGTTGCCAGCTCGGGGCAATAGCGGCGGATAAACTTACCCTGAGGATCAAAGCGCTCGGATTGCGTTACAGGATTAAATATTCGGAAATAAGGCTGGGCATCGCAGCCCGTGGATGCGGCCCATTGCCAGCCGCCATTATTGGCCGCCAAGTCAAAATCGTTGAGTTTTTCGGTAAAATAGCGCTCGCCCCAGCGCCAGTCAATCAGCAGGTCTTTGACTAAAAAACTGGCAGCAATCATACGCAGGCGATTATGCATAAAGCCGGTTTGGTTCAACTGGCGCATGGCCGCATCCACAATCGGAAACCCCGTGCGGCCTTCGCACCATGCGGCAAAGTATTCGGCGTTATTCGGAAAGGGCAGTGTGTCGTATTCAGGCTTAAATGCGTGCTCCACGACTTCGGGCCGATGCCAGAGAATTTGCTGGTAAAACTCGCGCCAGATCAGTTCAGAAAGCCATGTCTCTGCTCCTGCTCCGCCGATCTGCCAAGCTTTTTTGACTAATTCTCTGATCGATACCGTGCCAAAGCGCAGATGCACAGATAAATAAGACACGCCCTTTACCGCCGGAAAATCCCGCGCCTCGTGGTAATCAGCGATGCGCTGGCAAAAGTCATCAAACAGCACTTCGCCGCCATCCATACCTGGCTTGAGATTACTTACATCAATTTCATCAAAGCCCAGCTCGGCCAACGTGGGCATCGCTTCGCCACTC
>JAUYEP010000013.1 GCA_030689765.1 Methylovulum sp. | reverse complement strand
GATTGCTCATTAACAAAGTCGAGTTCGGGCGCAATATTTTTATATGATTACAGGTTTAACCCATTACCACATTTTATAACCCAGCATCCCTCATTACTTGACCATCATGCACGGCGGTTAATTGGGCACCATACCCATTTACAGCGTAATTTTGGGATGCCGTTTGCGGTCAAATACACCAACAATAAATTATTTGACTATAACAATTACCATGAGCTGCAAACTTGTCAAAAATCCACATACCGCTATCCGAAAGAAGTTTTTGGGCTTTATAAAAGTGCAGAAGTCCATACCCATAAGCCAAAGTTCCCAAAAAAGTTGCTTATCCTTCCGGTTCTTTTATTTGGAATAACTTATTGCGTTTATACCGTTTATGGAATTATCCATCCTAATAGTCTTCCCTCCTCATTAAGCCCTGTCCCATCTTATAATTCCACGATACCAGGCCAACCTTTAGCCAATGCCAAACCTAAAACTGTTGATTGGGAGGGTGCATTTACGCCAAAGATCGAGGGCTTGCCCTATACCGCACCCATTCAACGAACTCGTAAAACCTGTTGCCATGCCCCTTGTCAGCGGTTGCGTTGCGTCACGCACAAAATGCACTTGTTATACCCAGCAAGGCACAAAAATAATCATGCCTGATGATTTATGCCGCCTTAATGTCAAATATGCCTCATTCAACCCATTCAAACGTGACCGGCAACAGTTACCAGAAATTGATAATATCCAATCACGAAACAATCAAAGTCACGGTGTAACGCCTGTTTACTCGCCGCCACCTGCACCACCTGAACATCAGCCCATGATTGTTAATTCAATTGCCGAAGATCGCGCTACTTTTTATAAATAATCCTGCAAATTATGATTATTTATAACATCAGTTCAACGTGTACCGTACATTGTCCGTGCGCGTATTGGCGCAGCATACGCGCACACATCGGGGGGCGGTCACGTCCCTGTATCACGTGACTAAACATACTATGAACAAGCTCAATAAGGCTTACTATTATGGCTTACAAAACATCACAGTGCTTTTCTGAAAAATCTTTATCTGCTGGTACGGATGAAGACCCAAACGGCAGGCTGTTTTTCAATGGCGCAGCCATGACAGGCCTTTCAAATGTTTTAATTTGCGGGGCATCGGTTGACACGGTAAGGCAATTGTTTTACGGCGTCCCTGACCCGCGTATGCTTGAAAAACTGGACAACCATGTCCATTTGAAAGACGAAATTATCAGCCTGTCTGATTACATCATACAAACTTTGCCGCATAGCCTGCCGCAATCGCCAGCAATGATGGATAAAATCACTGCCGACCCTTATTTCAACCGATGGCATTTTAGCCGGATGGGTAAAAATTCAGGCTATCGGTTTAAATTACAAAACAATGGCCTGGGTGTTGTTATCCTGTTTGGTTCATTTTATGGCAAATTAGAGTATGAGGGACAACATTTAAAAATCGAACTTTCACCCCATTTTATTTCCGGTCATTCAACCCAACAACTCTGGGACTACTTACATGCTGGTGAACATTCAATATCCAAACTATTTCTAACTTCGCCTGAACCGAAAGGCATTGCTGTTCATCTGGCTTGTGATTATCAAGGCTTTGACTTACCTAAAGATTTTCTTTCTAATTTTTCGACAGCTTCCCGTTTTGTCCGTTGTTTTGACGGTATTAATGAAATTGATTTATCTGATTTGTCTGAATCTGTTGTTACTTATGGCTCTGAATCTCAGGCAAAAAACTACTTGTTTGGGAAGCCTACCGCCATTCAATTTGCCGCCTACGACAAAGGCTATGAAGCCGTCAAGTCAGACAAAATTGACTACTGGAACCATGAATGGGGCATATATACTTTAGGCGAGCATAACCCCGATGCCGTAACCCGCCGTATTGAATTACGTTTCCATCATACTGTCATCAGGGAAATTGGCCTTGGTATGGATAAATCTTTTGAATCCTTCCCTGACCTTATCCCGTACCTTACGGACATATGGCGATACGGCATGGAACGTAACCGGTTGAACCAAGATAAACATTACATCCATCCCTTCTGGCAACTGTTGATGCGTGATGCCCATTTCTACCATCCTGCCCAAAACATCACCATTTGCAGAAAAAAAAAGGACAGTGTTGACCCGATATCCAGAAATATCATATCAATAATCGGCCACTCCATCACTATCTGTGCCCGCATGGGTATGGACACCAAGCGATTTATGGCCTACCTCCGTACCCTGCCATTTTATCAAGAAATCATCTCCTATTACCGTTCCCGTGGGCTTACCGAATCAGACCTGAGACAAAATGTAGAAAAAGGCTTGTCACTCAGGCGTTTGCTAGGAAAAGCGGCTTGACCATCAGGAAAACGGCGCACGGCTACACGCTTGATTTTCGTCCAGATGGTGTAAAAGGCAAACGGGTAATCAAAACCTTTAAATTTAAAGTTGATGCTGTCCAATATGTGTCAATCAGCGTTGAAAAGTATCCACCTAACAGCGCCGAATAATATCCAGTTACCCTGTATGGTTATTCGGTTTTAGCTCCTTTTTACGCTGCTTAAACCGATAGGAGTCGTTACCTGTTTCGAGAATGTCACAATGATGTGTGATCCGATCCAATAAGGCCGTGGTCATTTTGGCATCGCCAAATACTTGTACCCACTCACCGAAATTTAGATTGGTAGTAATGATTAGAGAGGTTCTTTCATAGAGTTGGCTGATTAAATGAAACAGCAAGGCACCGCCCGGCTCAGGGAACGGCAGATACCCCACAGATCGACAATCACCGCATCAACCTGTATCAGTTTGCGTGCCATCCTCCCTGTTTTACCGGCCTGCTTTTCCCTTTCCAGTTCATTAACCAGATCGACGGCATTGTACCCACGGGGCATAAATAAAAGCGAACGCGCTTGCCTTTGTGAATGGCAGCCACCCCAATGGCAGTAGCCAAGTGAGTTTTTCCGGTACCTGTCCCACCCACTAAGATCAGATTATGGGCTTCCCCCATAAAGGCGGCACTGGCCAGTTGTTGAAGCTGCGCTTGAGGTAGCGGTGACTCTTGCCACACAAAGCCAATCATATCCCGATGAATCGGGAATTTTGCGACGCTAAACTGATGACGTAGGCCGCGGGCTTGTCTGTAAGCTATTTCGGCGCCGATGAGCCTGTGTAAATAGCCCTCTGGAGTCAAGGCTAACCTGGGAGCTTCGGCTTGTATCTCGGCCAATGCCGTGGCCATGCCGAACAGTTTCAGCGCTTTCAGTTGAGATAGTGTGTCAATGGACATAACGGCCACTCAGCAAGCTATCGTAACGGCTACAGTCCGCAACGGGCCCGTCCCGTAGTGACAAACCCTCGACCGCCGTCAGTGATTTAACGCGAGGTGGTTCAAGTAAACGCCGTAGTTCATTGATGACGGCACTGGCATTAACAATCCCGGCCTCAAGAGTCAGTGCGCAGGCTGTTTCCATCGCCTCAACACCCGCCTCTTCGCCTAGAGCGCCTACTGTTGGTAGCCATCAACAGCACGTCAACAAAAGCTTTGTCCCCTTTCGGCTGTTTCAATAGTTGGTCACGGGCCACTTTTATCGGCACGGGCAAATCCCACTCTTGAAATGGCGCGCCACTTGTGCCCCAGAGGGTATGCCTTAGCGCACCGGGCTTCCTCTCCAGAACCATAAGTATCTACACAAGTTTATTTATTAAAAATCATAGTGTTAAATAAATAATCACGTTATTTCATACAGATAACTGCTGTTTCAAGCCAGATTTTGTGATAGAAAAACCTAAAAATATAGCAATTATCTGCAAGGAATGTCATATAACACATTGTTTTAAAATCAATTAAAGTTGTGTAGATACTTATGGGCTAGAGCTTGGGGACGGGTCAATTTTATTTATAATATTCATAATGTTATCGGCATCAGCTTGAACCACATAATCCAGCTCGTCTAACGAGAATGGCTCTGCCGATTGCATCTGCTGATGTAAAACTTCAATGGTCGCTTCGGAAGCATCGTTTTGCTGTGCCTGGCGTTGGCTGATCCGCGCTGACAACACCGGTTCCGGGACATTGAAATCAAGGATAAAAAACGCTACGCCGCATTCTTCGGCGAGTTGTCTAAACTGCCGCCGCCTTGCGGTTTTAAGGAAAGCCGCATCGACAATAGCGCAAAAACCGGCCTGCATGACGGCTTTTGCCAATTCTGCAAGACGCTGGTAAGTCTGTAGGCTGGCCGTTTGTGTGTACACCTCGCCATTGGTTTGCGCCTTCGCACCATAACCGAACAGCCGTTTGCGCTCAATATCCGAACGCAAGAAAATAGCGCCGGTTTTTTCCGCCAGTTGGGCGGCAAATGTCGATTTACCAGTACCGGAATAGCCATGCGTGATGATTAAAGATGGCCTACTGCGGTTGGTAAAACGTTTGGCAAGCTGGGCAAAAGCAGTATATTCGTCATGCACTTGTTTGCAATCGCCAGCATCATGCAGCTGGGCCATCCGCAACAAAGCTAATTTGGCACGCACCAGCGCACGGTAAATCAGGTAATAATGCAACACGCCTAGCCCTGCATAATCACCGGTTATTTGCAGATAACGGTTAAGTACCCGATACGCATAGCCATCATAGCCAAAACGCAGCAAATCAATCATCAAAAATGCCAGGTCGCTGATCACATCTATCCAGCGCAGTTCGGGGTTAAACTCGATACAATCAAACAGGACGATCTGCCCGCCGATAAGCGTCATATTGCCCAAATGCAGGTCGCCGTGGCATTCGCGCACATAACCTTGCTGCTTGCGTAACTGCATCAATGCCGCCTTACCCTGCCATTCGTTATCGCCCCACGCCTGTATAGCCTTCATTTGCTGTAACTCAAGACCATTATTGAGCAAGACGCCAATTTGATCAAAATTCTCGACAAACCAATGCCTTATAGTACCGCTATCGCCATAAGGCGACCCATCGTCCGCATGCGCCACCAGCGCGTGAAAGTCGGCTATCCTATCAGCAATTTGGTCGGGACAATGGGCATCAAGCTGGCCATTTGCCGCCAATTCGCCCAGCAACTGGCCGGCAGGAAACTGGCGCATCTTGACGGCATATTCAAACGCCTGCCCCGTCCCGCCCAATTTTGGATTATCCGGCGTTCCTGCTATCGGCAAGACATCGATATACAGGTTGCTGGATGAACGCCGGTTAAGCCGTAATTCTTCCAAACAGAAAAAATGACGTTTCTCCAATGTGGAAAAATCCAGGAAGCCGAAATTAACGGGCTTTTTTATTTTGTAGGCATACTGCCCGGTCAGCAAAATCCAGGAAATATGCGTTTCAATGACACGGATTGGATCTACCGGATGCGGGTAGGCGCCGGCATGGCATAAGGCGTGGATTAACGGGGGATAAGCGGGGGTGCTGTCAGGTGTGACGTTCATGGAAAGCTCTCAAAAAAGGGTAGGGACGCAATATTTTGCGTATCTACCTGTCGTGGTAAAGCCATGATTGGGTCGGCGATTGACTCCAATGCCGTTAATTTTTAAGCAATGTGCTAACGCTGTCTAACACCGCAGGTAATTTCATTGGCGGCGATTCGGTTATTGTTTCCTGCCCACCGACATGTTTGTGAAAAGGAAAGCTGGTCACGGCTTGATGGTGTGGCGCGTTGTCCCAACGGACAATGCAGCTGCCTTGCGCATCTTGCCAATGGTAGGAATATTTTCTTGTGCCATCCAAAAATAGGTAGTCTTTAACGTGTAATTCGGTGTGATTGCCCAAACGTACTTTGGCAGTAAATTGATACGACGCGCCAACCATCCTAAATTGTAAAACATCGTAGCTGGAAATAATGTCTTGGTACTGCTCAAAAATATCTAAGAACATGATTAACTCAACAACTTTTGCCAATACGCCAAACTCTCCACGGCAAATTTCCAACTGAGCCAATCATTCTCCATCTCATAACTTGCCGTTTGCGCTTGAAAAGCGGCATTATATTCTGCAAAGCTTTGTTGATATTTTTTCTCAAAATAATCTTGTTCCATGCGGTACTGTGCAAGCTGTTGTTTGCCTAATAACAGAGAAATTTCATTCAGCACGTTTTCTTTAGACATGTGCAACTGCGTCAGGATATGCTCGGCGTTTATCATTTGGTTTCCTTTGTATTTACAGCGGTTTCATTCTTCATTAAGGCT
>JAUYEP010000010.1 GCA_030689765.1 Methylovulum sp. | reverse complement strand
TATTGCTGAGGAAGCCGGAAAATTGCTCGAAGCGGTTGTGCCTAATATTCAAAAAACGGCTGATTTAGTTGAAGAAATAACGGCATCCTCTGAAGAGCAAGCGCAAGGCATCAGCCAGATCAATTCGGCAATGGGCCAGCTCGACCAAACGACCCAACAAAATGCGTCGGCCTCAGAACAATTGGCGGCAACTTCAGAAGAAATGAGTGCGCAAGCGGAGCAATTGCAGCAATCGGTGGCTTTCTTTAAATTGGATAATGAACGTGTGGCAGCAAACTATCACGCAAACAAGCAACCGCCTGCGCGGCCTGCCGGCACTATGGGTAAAAAAAATACGGTTTCATCGCGTAAGGCAACGGCTGTCATGGTGCCTAACACTAAAATTGATTTTAAGGATTTTGAGAAATTCTGATTTATACACCCATCCAGATAAGTTTTGTCCTTTTGTAAGGCGCACCCTTATGGCAGCTACCTTTGGTCGCGGGCACAGATGACAAACTTCTCCAGGGCAAAAAAATTGACACAAGAGGGGGATTTCGTGGCGTGGTTGCTTTTATTTTCTGCAGGATTGGTGGAAATACTGTTTGCATTAAGTCTTAAATATAACGAGGGATTCACTAGGCTTTGGCCTAGTTTGGCAACCCTGGTGTTTGGTGGCGGCAGCTTTTATTTGTTGGTGCTGGCCATCAAAATTTTGCCGTTGGGAACCGCTTATGCTGTGTGGACGGGGATGGGGGCCGTCGGCGTTGCGATAGCGGGGGTTATTTTATTTAAAGAATCCGCTGACTTGTACCGTTTGTTATCCATCACGCTGGTGATTGTCGGCATTATTGGGCTTAAATTAACGGACTCGCAGTAATGCTACATTTGGTTTATCAAGCACCCATTCAAAATGCAGTTTTAGAGCGCATAAGCCTAGGCGATGACGTGGTTTTTCTTGAGAATGCGGTTCTGGGTCTGCTGGATAAAGGCAGGTTAAGTCATGCGCTAGCTGGCCTATGTGAAAGTTGCCAACTATTTGTGTTATCCGATGAGTTAAATGCCAGGGGGGTACAGGCCGATGAGCTGGTTTCTGGTATAGAACCTATTGATAATGCAAAATTGGTTGCATTGGCGGTTAAAAATACGACAATCCAAACATGGTCTTGATAATTGACAATCGGTTGCTGGACATAACCGATCAGGGATTTTTGGTTAATCTTGAAGACTGGAAAGAGGAGGTTGCCCTGTGTTTGGCTGAAAAAAACCATATTCAACTGGACGATAGGCATTGGGAAATTATTTTGTTTATCCGTGATTATTATCTGCGCTATAAACATTTACCGAATGCACGGGTTTTTACCAAAGCGGTGTTTAAGCAGTTTGGCGAAGAGAAAGGTAATAGCCGCTATTTACATCAATTATTTCCCGATGGCCCGCTGAAATATGCCTGCAAATTGGCAGGTCTACCCAAGCCGCCGACTTGTTTATAGTTGTCGCGCAACCCACTACCATGAACGGGGCACAAAACCGGCATCATTACGGATCAACAGATGATCGCCGCTTTGGGCAATCAGATAAAGCCCTTGGCTATAAGCGTAACGGGCCACTTGATCGGGGATGACCATACCGGTTATCGCACCCAATACCCGTTTATTGGTGTAAGTTGGCAGCAATTTTTTCAGATGGCCCAAACGGGCCAGATGCGCGTTGACATCGTCGATACTTAGCGTGCTTTTACATTCAATTGCGACAACATCGCTGTCATTAACCACCAGCAGATCAATCTCGATACCTTCCCCGCCGCGTTGGGCTTCGATATTGCGATGCACTTCATGTACTTCAATACCCCGTTCGCGGAATAAACGCACGGCGGCAGGACGCACCATTTCCTCCACAAAATCCCCCAGCTTATTGCCCAGGCGACCGATACTGACAGACATTTCCTTGATTTTTTTATCGGTTTCCTGCATTTTTCTATCGGTTTCCTGCATTTGCCGATCGGTTTCTTGCATTTTCCGATCAGTTTCCTGCATTCGCCGATCGGTTTCTTTCATGCTCTCTTTGGTTTCTTTTTGTAACTTTGCAGTTTCACGCAAAATTGTCCAAATTTCTTCAGCGGCGGTGTTCATAAAAAATTATCCTCTAATCAAGGTAGTAGACTTTTAACTGATGGCGGATACCCTCTGGATGCCCGTACTTTTCAACCCTGCTTGAAGCGGTGGATTAACCGCCGTTCCTTTTTATTGGGTTTATGGTCTTGCCCGCTATAAGGGAATAATTCGCGCTGTTCGCGTTGCAGGACAACTTGCTGTTGGCGTTTGGTATGGCTATCAGGGGATTCCTCGTAGAGCAAAACCGCGTCTTTGGCGGAACGTCGTTGACTGGTTAGTACGGTGACGGTGATCTCCCAGCGATACAGGTCTTTGCTGACAGTCAGTATGACTCCCACCCGAATTTCTTTGCCGGGCTTTGAACGTTGATTATTGACGTGGACTTTGCCGCCAGCAATGGCTTCGGCGGCGAGTTTGCGCGTTTTAAAAAAACGCGCCGCCCATAGCCATTTATCCAGGCGGATAGTTTCGGATTCGGTAGGCATTTCAGTGTTTATGCTTCAATCCTCTAGGCAGTGAAAAAACAACTTTTTCTTCAATGCCCTGAATTTCAACCGTCGATTGTCCCCCCCATTCCTTTAAGCGGCTAATCACTTCCTGTACCAGCACTTCAGGGGCTGATGCGCCTGCGGTCACGCCGACAACATTGATGCCTTCAAACCAGCTTTGCTGCATATCATTGGCGGTATCAATCAGGTAAGCGGTTTTACCTAACTGTTCGGCAATTTCGCGCAGACGGTTTGAATTGGAGCTATTGGGGGAGCCTACGACCAGAATGGTATCGGCTGTTTTTGCCAGTTCATGGACAGCATCCTGGCGGTTTTGTGTGGCGTAGCAGATGTCATCTTTTTTCTGGTCCTGAATAGAGCTAAAGCGCTCGCGCAAAGCATCCACCATGATTTTGGTGTCGGTCATGGACAATGTGGTTTGTGTGACATAAGCCAGATTATCGGGATTGTTGACGCTAAGGTTTTTAACGTCCTCTGGTGTTTCTACCAGATAAATGCCGCCATTTTCGGTACATTTTTCATATTGCCCCATCGTCCCTTCGACTTCAGGGTGTCCAGCGTGACCGATCAGGATGACTTCACGGTCAGATTTTGCATGTTTGGCAACTTGTAAATGGACTTTGGTGACCAGCGGGCAGGTGGCATCAAAAATGGTCAGGTCGCGTTCTTTGGCTTCCTGTTGCACCTGTTTGGAAACGCCGTGGGCGCTGAAAATCAAATGGGAGCCGATAGGTACATCGGTCAAGTCTTCAATAAATATAGCGCCTTTTTCTTTTAATCCATCGACGACGGTGCGGTTATGGACCACTTCATGACGGACATAAATGGGGGCGCCAAACGTTTCCAGTGCCTGATCAACTATTTCAATGGCCCGGTCTACACCGGCACAGAATCCACGAGGGTTAGCGAGTACAATTTGCATATCTTGACTTCTTTAGTAGGTTAATAGCGGGTTATTTTAACCCAACAGGGTTTAACTTGGAGAGTTTTTAAAGACGATGATGCCATCGGCATCGGCATATAAATAATAATCCTTTCTAAAATTAACACCTGCAAAACTGACCAATACATCACGGTCACCGTTGACTTTTTTAGGGCATTTCAATGGATGGGTATGCAGTGCGCGTATGCCGATGGGTAATTGGTCTATGGCTGCCGAATCTCGGATACAGCCATAAATGACCAGTCCTTGCCAGCCGTTTTCAAGGGCTGTTTTTGCCATTTCACCATTCAATATTGCACAGTGATGTGAGCCTCCGCCATCGACAACCAACACCCTGTTTTCAACTTTTTCTGCCAGCGCCTGGGCGAGCAGCTCATCATTTTCAAACACTTTCAGGGTTGAAATATGCCCGCAAAATACAGGATTGGCACCGTAAGATTTAAAAATAGGCTCCGCAATCTGGAGATCAATTTCTGCTGAATGGGCATCGCAAAGGGCGGCGGTCGTAAACGTTATCATGCAAGAACTCCAGGCTGGGTTAGGTAATGGGCACACGGTTTAGGAATGAGTACGACACACTCGGCAACATGATGACTGCCAGTCATGGCATCCACCGAGGGTACAAATCACAAGACGAAGTTGTTTTGCACCCGTTCCTTAGGTAATTACAGCGGTTTTAATGTCGGTTAGTTATACACGGAGTACAAACCTAGGTTGGTACTCCACCAGCTAACAAAATGTTATTAACCTGATCTGAAACCGCTGTAATTAAGCAACTCCCATACCGGTTTAATATGGACGGGCAAGGGCGCAAGCCGGCCTAATTCCACCCATTGATCAGGACAATGGAAGTCAGAACCAGCAGAGCCGGCCAGCCCGAAACGGGTGGCGAGTGTTGCGGCCCTGTTTATCTCGTCGTTATTAATGCGTCCGGTGATGACCTCAATCCCTTGCCCCCCCGCATTTTTGAACGCCTCCAGCAAGCGTTTCATCCACTTGGCGGTAAGTTGGTAACGCAAGGGATGCGCCAGTATTGCAATCCCACCGGATTCGGTAATCCAGTTGACGGCGAGTGCCAGCTCTGCCCAAGGCGTAGCGACATAAGCTGGTTTACCTTTTGCCAGATAACGGTCAAAAGCTTCCTGCTGGGTGCTGACATGGTTTTGTGAAAGCAGAAAATCGGCAAAATGACTGCGGGTGATCATGCCGTCGCCTACGGTTTTTTTAACCGCTTCCATCGCACCAGGAATACGTTTTTTGGCTAGTTTATCGGCAATTTTTTCGGCCCGTTCCATGCGCGTATTTTGTAGGGTATGCGTAGCTTCGGCGAGAGGCGGATGCTCAGGGTTGATGCCTATGCCGACAATATGAAAACATTGGTTTTGCCATAGCGTTGACAGCTCAATGCCTGGAATCAGTTTAATGCCCGCTGCTGTTGCCGAGATTTGCGCCTCGGCGAGCCCTGCGGTGGTGTCGTGGTCGGTTAA
>JAUYEP010000008.1 GCA_030689765.1 Methylovulum sp. | reverse complement strand
GCTGTCCATCGTCGCATAATCAACCGTGACAGTTTTATCGAAGGCGGCGGACAGGTTGACGGTAACGGTGGCGTTAGAGCTGCCGGTGTTGCCTTCGCTTAAGGCTGTGCCGGTAATGCTCAACAGCGGTTGGTCGTCGTTAGTGAGCGTGGCAACGGCTTCGCTGTCGTTTAGCGTGATACCGTTGGGATTGCTTAGGGCTAAACGCAGGGTTTCGTTAATTTCAACCGCTTTGTCGCCGATGATCGGAACGCTGATGGTTTTGCGGGTTTCACCAGCGGCAAAGCTGACTGTGCCGCTGCTGGCGGTATAGTCTTGTCCGGCTTCTGCGGTGTCGTCCAGGGTGGCGTAGTCGATGCTGACGGCTTGGGCGGCGGCTTCGGACAGCGTGAGCGTAAATACGGCGTTTTTCGTGCCGCTATTGCCTTCGGTAAGGGTCACATTATTGACTGATAAGCTGGGAATGGTGGAACTGGTAATGTCGCGCTCGGTATCGGCAAATTGCAGGGTTTCTATGTCGCTGAGGACATCGGTGTCGCCGGTATTTTTGTCAACCACTGTCCAGGTGTTGCTGCCTTTGTTGAACACTACGCTGTAGTTCGCATCGACGCCATCATAAGCGGCGGTGTCGTTGCCTTCGCCGCCGTTTAGCGTGTCGTTGTGCGTGCCGCCATCGAGAATATCATCGCCACCGTTGCCATTCAGGGTGTCATCGAATTCCGCGCCGGACAATTGGTTGGCGCCGTCGTTGCCGTCGATACGGTTTCTTGCGCTGTTGCCCGTGCCGTCTATGTCCAAGATGCCGGTTAATGTCAGCGCTTCCACATTGTCGGGGAGCGTGTAGGTGATGCTGCTTTGTACGGTGTCGGTGTCTTGTTCGGGTGCAATAGCGGATTCGATAATGCTGTCTTCGTTGCTGTTAATGAGGTAAGTGTCCGAACCCGCGCCACCTTCGAGCTTATCCGTGCCCAAGCCGCCGTTTAAGCTGTCATCGCCTAAACCACCCGACAGTTTGTCATTGCCGCCATTGCCTTGCAAAACATTATTGCCGTCATTGCCGACCAGAAGGTTGCCCTTGTCATTGCCGGTTGCGCTTAAGTTTTGTTTGCCGGTCAGCATTAAATCTTCCACGCCTTGTTTATCGTTTTTATCTGCCAGGCTGTACGAAACGCTGCTGTTTACTTTATCGACACCGCCGCCGCTGGTGTTGTCTTCAACGATTTTATCCCTGACGTTATCGACAAAGTACACGTCATCGCCTGCGCCGCCGATCAGCACATCGGCACCGATGCCGCCGTCCAGGGTGTCTTTGCCCTCGTTGCCTTGTAAGTTGTCATTGCCAACGCCGCCAATAAGCGAGTCATCGCCGGTGTTACCGATGAGGGTATCGTTGCCGCCTAAGCCGAATACGGTATCGTTGCCCGCTAAGGCATCAAAGAAATCAGCGCTTGAGGTGCCTTTGATTTTGTCGTTGCCGGGGGTGATTGTAATTTTAGTTGCCATGTGGTTTGACCTGTATTATGGGTTGGTGAATGGGTATTTAGGCAAATTGTATTGGGCGAGTCAATGGCTATTGTTCGGGTAAGTTCGTAAATTTTAGCTATGTAGGGTGGGCAGGCGGTTTTGCCCACCTTTTTCGGATGAATAGGTGGGCAAACGATAAAACTGTTTGCCCACCCTACCTGGCTACTCGGCTGTAAATTTTAGGCGTGATCCGTTTAGACGTAGCGGTGCTACGTCTCTACAATGCTATTTATTTGTAATAGAATGCACGGCTTTATTTGCCCGTTTCCGTGTTCAGCGGGCGGTGGCATTATTGTATTTATAACTATAAAAAAAGGATCAGTGTTATGTGTTGGAGTGGTGAAGCGTCAGGTGTTTTAGCCATTGCAGGCCTTGGTACTGCAGCTTATGTTGCAATCAAACAGGGGGAGTCAAAAGAGCTTTGGATTCCGTTGACCTATTTTGCGTTAATGGAATTGTTACAGGCAGTCACCTACATCTATATCGATTTGTGCGATAACCCGAGTAATCAGATATTGACGCTGTTGGGCTATTTGCATGTCGTGTTCCAGCCGTTTTTTGTCAATATGGTGGCGATGTATTTCATCCCCCAAAGTGTCAAGCTGAAAATAAGCACCACGGTGTATACCCTTTGTGCGTTAGGTTCACTGGCGATGCTGATTAAAATGTACCCGCTGGCGTGGGCGGGGACTTGCCATATCGGCGAAGAAGGGTTTTGCGGCCCTAATGTGTGTTCCACGCATGGCGCGTGGCATATTGCTTGGCAAATGCCGTTAAACGGCCTGCTATCAGACCCCATTAAGTGGTTGTTTGATTTTGAATGGGGTCTGCATGCGCTCACTTATATTTTGGTTGGCTTTGTTATGCCGGTCATTTATGGTTCATGGCGTTTCGTTGGCTTTCATTTTTTGATTGGCCCGCTGATTTCCGATATTACAACGGATGACCCTAACGAGTATGCGGCGGTTTGGTGTTTGTTTTCTATCGCATTATGCGTGTCTGTGATTAAAACGCCGATCAGGAAATGCTTGCATGTCAAGACCTGGCCGTTTTATAAGAAGCAAATCGGTGATGCGCTTTAATCTTAAAACTTGAGTAGGGTATTATCTTTCCTGATTAGCAAGATGCTTCAGCTGACAGACGATAGACTGGAGTCCTGAGCTTGCTCTGGCTGTTTGAAGGCTCAAAGCGAGCTTTGAACTCCAGTATCTTTGAGCCTAGCTGAAGCATCTTGCTAATCAGGTTATCTTTTGCCCACCTAAGGAAACTTAAAACATAACAAGAGGATACGTCGATGTTAATAAATCGTAAATCAATATTTAAAATCAGTGTGCTGGTTCTGATGCCGTTGGCAATGCTTTTTTGCGGCGCGGTGCAAACTGTTTCAGCACAGGAAAAACCGGCGTTTAACAGAATGTTGTTGCTGGAAAATGCGCTTCAACTCCCCGGCGATAAGCTTAACGCAAGAGTAATACGCGTTATTTTTCCGCCTGCCTTCAAGACGCCTGACCATACCCATGAAGGGCCAGGGCCGCGTTACGTTGTCAAAGGCCGGTTAAAAGTCGTTGAAGGCGGTAAAACTGACATTTATAAGGCGGGTGATGTTTTTTGGGAATCAGGGCAATTAATGTCGGTTGAAAACCTGGACGAAGAATCTGCTGAAATGATTATTTTTGAATTGGCGCCTGTCAAACCTGCTGAATAAAAGCGGTAAGGCGGTTTCGCGCTAGAGACTGTGAAAGATTAGAATTGAATATTTAGAGCCGTTATCGTTCCCACGCTCCGCGTGGGAATGCAGCTTGAACCGCTCTGCGGTTCGGGACGCAGAGCGTCCCTGACAGGGTTCCCAC
>JAUYEP010000005.1 GCA_030689765.1 Methylovulum sp. | reverse complement strand
GGTCTTTCAGTACGGCGTCCACCGTCTGCCATTGACCATTAGTCAAGCACCGGTAAAAGCAACTCTCGCGTCCAGTATGGCAAGCAATGCCGCCTTCCTGCTCAATTTCCAGCAAAACCACATCTTCGTCACAATCCAGACGGATGCCCAGCACTTTTTGCCGATGTCCTGATTCTTCGCCTTTGCGCCATAATTTACCGCGTGAGCGCGACCAATACACGGCATAGCCTTCTTGTGCCGTCAATGCCAGGGACTCACGGTTCATCCAGGCGAACATCATCACCCGACCATTGCCGGCTTGCTGGGCGATAACAGGCACCAAACCGTCCGCTGTCCAGCGCACTTCATCCAACCAGCTCATAAACGCACCTCTATACCGCGTGATTTCATGTGCTCTTTGGCTTGTTGAATTGTATATTCAGCAAAATGAAAAATGCTGGCGGCTAACACCGCATCCGCTTTGCCATCGAGAATACCCGCCGCTAAATGGTCAAGATTACCGACACCACCAGAAGCAATCACCGGTACCGTGACCGCTTCACTGATCGCCCGCGTTAAGGGCAAATCGAAACCCGCGCGGGTACCATCCCTATCCATACTGGTCAGCAAGATTTCTCCGGCACCGAAAGTGACCATTTTTTTCGCCCATTCGACGGCATTTATACCCGTTCCTTTGCGTCCGCCATGTGTAAAAATTTCCCACACACTAGGTCTGTTTTCGGCACTGACTTTTTTAGCATCAATGGCAACTACTATACACTGCGAGCCAAAACGCCCTGCCGCTTCACGCACAAACTCCGGATTAAATACCGCCGCGCTGTTAATTCCGACTTTATCGGCACCGGCATTGAGCATACGCCGAATGTCATCCAAAGTCCTGATACCGCCGCCCACCGTTAATGGTATAAAAACTTCACTGGCGACTTGCTCAACCACATGGACTATCGTGTCACGATTATCATGCGTCGCGGTAATATCCAGAAACGTAATTTCGTCAGCACCTTCGCGGTCATAGCGACGGGCGATCTCAACAGGATCACCGGCATCACGGATATCAACAAATTTTACGCCTTTGACAACACGGCCATTATCAACATCAAGGCAAGGAATAATGCGTTTGGCTAAACTCATGGTTTTAAAATGATTCGGCTAATTTCTCAGCTTCAACAAAATCCAATGTACCTTCGTAAATCGCCCGTCCGGTAATCGCACCCATGATGCCATCGCTTGCCACTGCGCCCAGGGCTTTAATATCGTCGAGTGTAGTAATACCACCTGAGGCAATCACTGGAATCTTAATAGCCCTCGCTAACCTTGCTGTGGCTTCAACATTGACGCCCTGCATCATGCCGTCACGCGAAATATCAGTGTAAATAATCGCCTCCACGCCATCGGCTTCAAAATGCTGGGCCAAATCAATGACATCATGCTTGGATAATTTCGACCAACCGTCAATGGCTACTTTACCGTCTTTGGCATCTAGCCCGACGATAATCCGGCGCGGATATTCCAAGGCAATATCCCTGACAAAATGCGGTTCATTAACCGCCTTCGTGCCGATAATGACATATTCGACGCCCGCGTTCAGATAGGCCTCTATGGTTTCTTCATCACGAATACCGCCGCCTATCTGCACAGGCACATTAGGGTAAGCTTCAACTATTGCATGAATAACATCGGCATTTCTAGGTTTACCGGCAAATGCACCATCAAGATCGACCAAATGCAGACGTTTCGCACCCGCACTTACCCAACGTCCGGCAACCGCGACCGGATCATCAGAAAAAACCGTATTATCATCCATGCGTCCCTGACGTAAACGCACACATTTCCCATCTTTTAAATCGATAGCGGGTATTAACAGCATAATGCAAGAAACCTCAATACATGATTAATCACTAGAGTTGTCCATCCCAATGCAAAAAGTTTTTCAGCAGCTGTAACCCAACCGTCTGGCTTTTTTCCGGGTGAAATTG
>JAUYEP010000396.1 GCA_030689765.1 Methylovulum sp. | reverse complement strand
TTTTCCTGAACGCGTTTTAGGCAAGCCCACAGCCCACTGGATCACATCCAGTGCCGCGATGCCACCAATTTCCTCCTTAACCAACGCAACCAATTCCTTTTTTATATTTTCCGAAGGCTTCACACCGACATTGAGCGTCACATAAGCGTAAATGCCTTGGCCTTTGATATCATGAGGAAAGCCCACTACGGCGGATTCCGCAACCTGTCCGTGCAAATTCAGCGCGCTTTCTATCTCTGCCGTCCCCATCCGGTGACCGCAGACATTGATGACATCATCGACACGGCCCGTAATCCAGTAATAACCCGCTTCATCACGGCGGGCGCCATCACCGGTAAAATAATAGCCCGGATAGTTTTTAAAATAGGTGTCAATAAAAC
The DNA here is from genome assembly GCA_030689765.1 of Methylovulum sp. Classification (GTDB taxonomy): domain Bacteria; phylum Pseudomonadota; class Gammaproteobacteria; order Methylococcales; family Methylomonadaceae; genus Methylovulum. The sequence goes on along the minus strand of JAUYEP010000396.1, from coordinate 13,518 downwards.
GCTGATGGTCGCCGTATACGGTACGCGCCTGTCCAGGCCACGAATGGCTTAGCACAAGCACGCCCTCCGCAGCACCCTTCATGAGCTTGCCTTCATTATCCATAATATCAGGCTGGATACCGAAGAACGGCAAAGTCGCCGAACCGGGCTTCAATGCAGTGGCGCCGGGCAAGGGGGTGATCAAAATGCCGCCGGTTTCCGTTTGCCACCAGGTATCGACGATAGGGCAACGCCCTTCACCGACGATGTGGTAATACCATTCCCAGGCTTCCGTATTTATTGGCTCACCGACACTGCCAAGAATACGCAGACTACTGCGGTCGGTGCGCGTGACAAAATCATTGCCTTGCGCCATTAACGCGCGTATTGCCGTTGGCGCGGTGTAAAAAATATTAACCTTATGTTTATCGACAACGCGCCAGAAGCGGTCCGCTTCAGGATACGTCGGCACACCTTCAAACATCAACGTGGTTGCGCCGTTGCACAAGGGCCCATAAACAACATAAGAATGCCCTGTTATCCAGCCAACATCGGCGGTACACCAGTAAACATCGCCGTCATGGTAATCAAAAACATATTTGTGCGTCATCGCAACGAACAGCAGATAACCGCCGGTCGTATGCTGGACACCTTTAGGTTTGCCCGTGGAACCGGAGGTGTAAAGGATAAACAGCGGGTCTTCCGCATCCATCATTTCCGGCTCACAGTCGGCGGGGGCGTCCGCCATTGCATCGTGATACCAGATGTCGCGCGGATCATGCCATGCAATCGGGTGACCGCTGTGCTTTATGACAATGACTTTTTCAAGGTTCGGGCAATGGCTGGCCGCCTTATCAACGGTGGCTTTAATCGGTATGATTTTGCCGCCGCGATAACTTTCATCGGCACAAACAAGATATTTACAATCGCCATCCAGCAAGCGGTCTTTTAGCGCTTCCGCTGAAAATCCGCCGAACACGATGGAATGTACCGCCCCGATACGCGTACACGCCAGCATCACGACAGCCGCTTCGGGAATCATCGGCAAATAAATACAGACATGATCGCCTTTACCTACGCCTTGCGCTTTCAAGACATTGGCAAATTTACAGACCTGCCCGTGCAATTCCCGATAGGTGACCTGCTTGGAATGCGCCGGATCATCGCCTTCCCAAATAATCGCCACCTGATCGCCGCGTGCAGCAAGATGCCTGTCCACGCAATTGACGCTGACATTAAGCTTGCCACCTTCAAACCAGCGGATATAAGCGGTGTGATAATCACAATCCGTCACCGTATGCCAAGGTTTGCCCCAAGTTAAAAACTGCCCGGCCTGCCCGGCCCAGAATGTTTCCGGATCGGATAGGGAACGCTGATACAGCGTTTTATAAATTTCATCGGTAATATGCGCTTGGTCAGCTATTTCCGGCTTTACAGGATAGATCGTATGTTCTGACATGGTTGTAAACTTTGGTTTAACAGAAAGAAAGTGCAACACATTAGTAAAATATTTACCGGATTGCACGAACTATTATCCGCCAAATACCATAAATTTACCTGATTAGGGTTTAACCGATAAACGCCTACCCCGTTTATAATAAACGTGGCAATCACGCTCCAATTATCCCATTATTTTAGTATAAGGCTGACATGAATAAAAAAATCACCCGCGCATTAATCAGCGTTTCCGACAAATCCGGCATTGTCGATTTTTGCCGCGAACTGAACCAGTTGGGTATTGAGCTGTTATCCACCGGCGGCACCGCCAAAACCTTGGCGGAGCATCAGATACCCGTCACCGAAGTGTCTGATTACACCGGTTTTCCAGAAATGATGGATGGTCGTGTAAAAACCCTGCACCCCAAAGTACATGGCGGCATTTTAGGCCGTCGCGGTGTTGATGATGCGGTGATGGCGGCTCATGGCATTTTGCCGATTGATATGGTGGTCGTTAACTTGTATCCGTTTGCGGCAACCATCGCCAAACCGGAATGTAATTTTGAAACTGCGATTGAAAATATCGATATTGGTGGCCCGACCATGCTACGCGCGGCGGCCAAAAATCATGCCGATGTGGCGGTAGTGGTCAATCCTTGCGACTACGGCATCATCATCGCCGAACTCACCCGCAACGATAAACAACTTGGCGGGCAAACCCGCTTTAATCTGGCGGTCAAATGTTTTGCACATACCGCCGCTTATGACACGCAAATCGCCAGCTATTTAAGCAAACTGAACGGCGAAACGTTTCCTGAAACGCTAAACTTGCAGTTTGATCATCATCAAGCGTTGCGTTATGGCGAAAATCCGCATCAAAATGCTGCGTTTTACCGCGAAAAAATGCCTGTATCAGGAACGGTTGCCGCCGCCAGGCAACTGCAAGGCAAAGAACTCTCGTACAACAATATCGCCGATGCCGATGCCGCGCTGGAATGCGTTAAATCCTTTAGGGAACAGCCGACTTGCGTGATCGTCAAACATGCCAATCCATGCGGCGTGGCACAGGCGGATGATAACTTGAGCGCATACCATCTCGCCTACCAAACCGACCCAACTTCAGCCTTCGGCGGCATTATCGCGTTTAACCGTGAGCTGGACGGACAAACGGCTGCAGAAATTATTAACCGCCAGTTTGTTGAAGTCATCATCGCGCCCGTTGTCAGTGCCGCCGCGCAAACTGTGTTGGCAACCAAGCAGAATATCCGTGTGCTGGAATGCGGCGTATGGTCAGAAAAAGCAACGCCATCGTTGGATTTCAAACGGGTAGCAGGCGGCCTGCTGGTTCAGGATAAAGATAATGGCGAAATTACCGCAGCTGACTTAACCGTCGTTAGCCAACGCGCACCCACCGGACAAGAGTTGGCTGATTTGTTATTTGCCTGGAAAGTCGCCAAGTTCGTCAAATCCAATGCCATTGTCTATTGCAAAAACGGCCAGACGATAGGTGTTGGGGCAGGACAGATGAGCCGCGTTTACTCGGCGAAAATTGCCGGCATCAAAGCGGCTGATGAAGGCTTGACCGTCACCGGCTCGGCGATGGCTTCAGATGCGTTTTTCCCCTTCCGTGACGGCATTGATGCCGCAGCAGAAGCAGGCATAACCGCCATAATCCATCCCGGCGGTTCAATGCGTGACAACGAAGTCATCGCAGCGGCTGATGAACATGGTATTGCGATGGTTTTTACGGGGATGCGGCATTTTCGGCATTGATGGCGACAACTAACAAAACCCCCGCTGTCATCAGGGGCCAGTGATTTGGCAACAGTAAATCTGGCCCGCTATAAGTAAATAATCAAAAGTTTTTTAACAAAATGAAAAAAACCATTCGTCCCCTTTATTTACCACGAAGGACACAAAGAACACGAAGAAAATATTTAACTTCGTGTTCTTTGCGCCCTTCGTGGTGAGTAAAAAATGTTAAAAGACTTTTGAGCGACTACTTAGTAACCCATTCAATCGGGTTGGGCGTCAGTACCCATTAGCCCTGAATCGGGGCCGCTTTACAACACACCAACCGCACGCCGTAAGTGCAGTACAGCCAATGCCGCATCCAGTGCGGCATTGTTGAAATTACCTTGGGTGGTCGTGCGTAAATCTTCCGCCTTAAGCACGTCGGTATTGGTGGATAAACCTTGCCGGTAGCGATCGGCGGTCACTTTTAAATTTTCATCGGCTTGCGCTATGGCTTGCCGGGTCACCGCTATACGTTTTTGTGTTTCTTGTAAATCCAGCCAAGCTTGTCTTACCTGCAAGCCAATTATGCTGGTTAAATCATCACGTTGCTCTTTTAAGGAAATGGCTTGCCGGGTTATCGCATCACTCCGATGACGGGAACTGCCATCAAATAGCTTCCATTCCACCCCGACATTTGCCATCCACATGCCTTCAAATGCCTGATAGCGGTTTTCCTGATATTGGTAGCCGCCATTGACGGCGACTTGCGGCAATAGGCCGGCTTTTACACTTTGCGCCTGCTGTTCCAATGACTCTGTTTGCTTTGCAAATGCAACCAATTCCGGGCGTTGTTTTAACGCATTGCCGCTCAAATCGCTTAATGTGCCTTGTGGGACACCAGGGAATTGACGTGTCAGTTTAACCGCATCGGCAAGATTCCGATCCAGTAACTGGTTATAGTGCGCCCTGGCAATATCCAGTTGATTATTTGCCTGCACCACCAGTTGCTGGGCATTGGCCAGTTCGACATTGGCCGCCAATTGGTCATTGCGTGCGACTATGCCCTGAGCGAACAAATTGTCCACATCCTTCATATGCTGCCCCAGCATATCGACATGGCTTTGCGCAACCTGCAAGGCACTTTCCATACGCAATACAGTGACATAGGCTTCCGCCACCTGCATTTTGATGTTTAATGCCGAGGTGATTTCATTGGATTGGACGGCTTGCAACGAGGCTTCAGCGGCATCTATGCTATGACTGATACGCCCACTGGTAAAAATAGGTACTGAGGCAATCGCTTGGGCTTTTACGCTTCCGGCCTGGGTGGTATTAAACTGGGCTGTTTGGCCTGCTATCTGGGTTTTTGCGGCGGGTGTTTCACTAAACTGGGTGTAACCGCTACTGACGTTAAGGCTCGGCAATCGCTGCCCTTGAGCCGAATTCAGTTGCTGTTCGGATGCGCCGGTATCGGCCTTTGCTGATTTAATTTGATGGTTATTATTAATGGCACTGATCCAGGCATCTTCCAGCGTTTCTGCTGAAGTCCGCATAGCAGCCAATACCATTAACACGCCCATCAAACCGGTAATCAGACAATTTTTTTTCATTTGCATGGGCTTTACCCGCCTATAGAAGTAGGTCTTGTTATAACGCTGGACGGGGCGTCTTGCCTCATCAACAGGGTTGCTTGTGTGATTCGATACTAAGTAGGTGACCAAAAGCCTTTTAACAAAAATGTACCACCAATACATGGCGCTATCAAAGATAAAAACACGGAATTTCATATGGTTAATGAACTTCACAATGATTAAAAAATGTTAAAAGGCTTTTGGGCGACTACTTAATGGCCGCATCAAAATATTTTTGGACGGAATAACCTACCCCATCCCGCGTCTAGCTCCTCAGTTTTTAATAATAATACCGTCTTCAAGCTCCACTATCCGGTCGGCGACATCGAGAATCCGATAGTCATGGGTCACCAGCAGTATGGTCGTGCTTGATTCCCTGGCAAGCTTTTTAAGTATGGCAACTGCATCGTGACCGCTTTGCTTATCCAGCGATGCGGTTGGTTCATCGGCAAGTATGATTTTTGGGTTGCCTACCAAAGCGCGGGCAATTGATACGCGTTGGCGCTGGCCACCAGAGAGTTGATCCGGCTTGTAATGAAGTCGGCCGGATAAGCCAACGGCAGACAACAGCTCCGCAGAGCGTTTAAGCCGTTCCCGCTCATTCAAGCCGCTGTGCATTTCAAGGGCCATACTGACGTTTTGCACGGCAGTCAAGGATTTAAGCAAGTTGTGTTGTTGAAAGATATAACCTATTTGCTGGCGTATTTGCACTTTAGTGTGCTCTTTACTGTTTACAAGTTGCTTGTCCAATACTGAGATACTGCCTTCCCCTGCTTGGCGCAATCCTCCAATGATGGTGAGCAGGGTGGTTTTTCCAGAACCCGAAGGCCCGGTCATGATAACTATCTCACCGGTGTCTATAGTAAGGTTTACCTGTTTTAGCACCTGTCGCTGCAATTCGCCACTGCCGTAGCTAAAATTCAGGTTTTGTACATTAATCATGGCTGCCATCAGAACATATCCGCCGGATTAGCCGCTTTAAGTTTACGCATGGCAAGCAGTCCGGCTGTTGCACACATTGTCAGAATAAATAGAAAAATGGTAAGTATTTTATTTAATGTCATCGGCATGGGCATATAAATTTGTCCCTCAGCCAAATGATAAAGGCCAAGAGACATTAGATAACCGGGTATAAATCCTAAAATGGCCAGAAAAAATGCTGAGGCAAAAACGACCCTTATAAAATAATTGTTCTTGTAACCCATGGCTTTTAAAGTGGCGAACTCATTCAGATGATTGGTGATGTCGGTAAATAGAATTTGATAGACAATCACCATGCCGACCACCAATCCCATAATTGTCCCAAAACCAAAGATAAAACCGATAGGCGTCCTTGTTTGCCAATAGAGCTTTTCAGATGCGACTAATTGGTCAAGCGTGAAAAAATTGATATTTTTATTAAGCGTGGCAATAAGTTCCGACTTTACCTTTTCTACATTAGCGCCCGGCATCAATTTTATAATTCCAAGATCAATTTTTTCAGGAGTCCGGTTAGGAAAAATCCGCAAAAAATTCAAATCGCTGGTAACCACATTAGCATCAGCCGAAAACGATATTCCCAATCGAAAAAGCCCTACCGTTTTAACTTTATGGTCATTTATTTCGTTAAGGTCTTTTCCCTCGGAAATTAATTGTCGCATAGGGCCGAATTCAGGCCGCGAGGATTCATCAAAAAGCACCGTATCTTGTTGGCGAAGCTGCTCATGCTTCGCATGGATTCCCTGATCTTCCATTAAATTAATGTCCGTATCATATCCGTAGACGACCAATGTCCTTTTAATTTTTGTCTCCGCATCCTTGAATTGAGCCAAACCCATATACATGGGATGGGCGGAAGCCACTTCAGGATGTCCAAGGGCACGCATGAGTTCGCTACGCTCAAATTGCACCGAGCGCCACATGGCTTCGGTTTGTTTGTGCATAAGGAATAAATCACCGTTCATTTTCGTTGGCGAGGATGAGGCGCCTGCAAAGAGCGCGTCTTTAAAACCAATCTGCATAAAAACCAACACGGTAGCAAACAATACGCCGCATATCGCCGCAATCAGTTTGGTGCGGTCATGAAGCAACTGCCGCCACGCCAGCCGGGCCGGAAACAAAACTGCGGTAATTAGTTTCATGGCAGTATCCGTGTCTGGACCTGCCGATAAATCTGGTGTTGTAAATCGGCAACTGCCTTATCTTCCAAAGCCAGGCGTACTTCGATAATTCTATTATCCTTGTCAGCCAGCGGATCGGTATCATTTAGATCATTTTTTCTAACTTGGAAGCCAAGCTCCCGCACTTGCGCCCTATAAGGGACTGGGAAACCTACTAATTGAATTTGGGCTGTTTGGCCGACATGGACTTTAGGTAAATCGACTTCATAGACTTCCGCCACAACATCAAGCTGAGTTAAATCAGCCAGTTCCAATAAGCCCTTGTCTGTAATCCTTTCACCAGGCCGGGCCTGTACTTTGATAATAGTGCCGTCAATGGGCGCTTTGATGACGGTTTTAGCCAGATTTTCTTCTGCCACCTGTTGATCGGCCTTGGCGCTTGCGATTTCCGCTTGCAATTGGGCTATTATTGCTTGCGATTGCTGGAATGACAGCCGTTTTTGATCGGCTATCGAAACACTGGCTGTAGCTGTTTTTATAAGCGATTGATAACGGACATGTTCTTTCTCATTATAGGCATGGGTGATTTTTTCAACGGCCAGTTTTGCCTCAAGCACCTTCACGTTAGCTTTTGCAACTTCAATATCCGCTTGCCTTTTATTATGATCGGCCAATACACCTAGCACGTCCCCATTTTTGACCAGATCACCTTCCTGAAAAAAGAGTTGCTGTAAATTAGCGCCTTCTGCACCTGCATTATGAGAGACGCGAATGACCCGGCTACGAGGCTCGACCCTCCCTAGCGCACCCACACCCATAAGCTGGTCTCGGGGTGTTGTTGAACTATCTGGCTTCATTTCAGAAACTTGATCTGTCGAGGCGAAGCTTGCCAAAACGACAGTATTAAGGCTAAGAAAAACAATTAATTGAAGGGTGCTAAGTTTACGAGAATACATTAGTACAATCCTGCTAGTGATAAAGCTATTAGTTAAACTTTAATTGCTGGCTTCAACTGAGAAATTGAAGCCGTTTTAATTGTAAGGCATGTTCAACATGATAACGTGAATTTAAGTAATAAGTGCATAACCCGCTTATCGCCAGCCTTGTTATTACGCGTCTCAATTGTCACCTTCATTCTTACACCTATTTGCACCTTTAAAAGGCCAAGATGTAATATAGGTGTAAAAAATGGTCAAGTAAAGGCGCACACGGACAATAAAAAAAGGCTTGTATCGCTACAGCCCTTTATTTTATTGACTTTGTTTGGTTGTTGTTTGCGTTTGTTTTACTGGCTTATTTACCTATACAGAAACTGGAAAATATTTTTCCAAGCAAATCATCTGAAGAAACAATTCCGGTAATTTCAGCGAGACTTTGTTGTGCCTGCCGTAAATCTTCGGCGACAAGTTCGCCTGCACGGCTCGTTTGTAATTGTGTTAATGCGCTTTCAACAAACTCGTATCCTCTTGCCAAAGCTTCCAGATGCCGTCTTCTGGCGATAAAAACATTATCTCCAGCATTAAAACCAACGCTTTGTTTAAGGTGTTCGACCAATAAGTCCATACCCGCACCGGTTTTAACCGACACATAACAACAGATGCCTTGTTCGGTTTGTTCTATTTTAGGCGTTAAACCCAGCAAATCTATTTTGTTGTAAATTCGTGTGACATCAATGTCTTTGGGTAAATCTTCAAGTATTGATGCGTTTTCTGGCTCTCTGGCATCAATCAGTAATAGCACTTTGTCGGCTTTGTGAATTTCTTCGCGTGCCCTACGCACACCTTCTTTTTCTACTGCATTTTCGCTTTCCCTTAAACCTGCGGTGTCGATAATATGCAGCGGCATTCCATCCAATTGTATACGCTCACGCAAGACATCACGGGTAGTGCCGGCGACATCGGTGACGATAGCAGCTTCGTGTCCGGCCAGGGCGTTAAGCAAACTGGATTTGCCGGCATTCGGTTTGCCAGCTAAAACAACCGTCATGCCGTCGCGTAACAAGCGGCCTTGCTGGGCGGTTTTCTGGATTTGTCGGATACGTTCCGATAAGCGGATGATGCGGTTTTCGACGACGCCGTCGGTCAGGAAATCGATTTCTTCATCGACAAAATCAATGGCGGCTTCGACGTAGATTCTAAGCTCGGTGAGTTCTTCAACCAAGGCATTGATCTGCCCTGAAAAAACACCTTGCATGGATTTTTGGGCTGAACGCACGGACTGTTCGGTGCTGCTTTCGATTAAGTCCGCGACCGCTTCAGCCTGAGCCAAGTCCAGTTTGTTATTGAGATAGGCGCGTTCGGTAAATTCTCCGGGGTTGGCCAATCTTGCGCCTAATGACAAAACCCGCCGTAATAGCATGTCCAGCACGACTGAGCCGCCGTGCCCCTGCAATTCAAGTATGTCTTCACCCGTGTAGGATGCGGGTGCGGGAAAATAAAGCGTGATGCCTGAATCCAGCACAGAACCATCGCAATCAAGAAATTCTGAATAACGGGCTGTTCTGGGTGTTAAGGATTTGGCTAGCAGTTGTTTGGCGATGTCAGGGACTAATGGCCCTGATATGCGGATGATACCGACACCGCCATTCCCTGGCGGCGTTGCAATGGCTGCAATGGTATCCGGATTGTCTAACACCACTCAAAAATTTAAGGTGCTTCAGCAATTGTTTTGGTGATATACCATTGCTGGATAATGGACAAGGTGTTATTGACAACCCAGTACAAAACCAGACCTGCCGGAAAAAACAGGAAGAAAACGGTGAATACAATAGGGAACATCTTCATGACTTTTGCCTGGATAGGGTCTATCGGAGCCGGATTCAGGCTTTGCTGGATTTTCATCGTCAACCCCATAATCAGCGGCAATATGTAGAAGGGATCTTCCACTGATAAATCCTGTATCCATAACATGAACGGTGCTTGGCGGAATTCTACCGTTTCGCTTAATACCCAGTAAAGGCACATGAAGACTGGAATCTGTACCAGCACAGGCAAGCAGCCCCCCAAGGGATTAACCTTTTCCTTTTTGTACATCGCCATCATTTCGGTATTAAAACGCTGCCGGTCATCTTTAAAGCGTTCTTGCAGCTCTTTAAGCCGCGGCTGGATTTTGCGCATCTTCGCCATTGATTTGAAACTGGCTTGCGACAGTGGGAAAAACAGTAACTTAATGCACAACGTTACGCCGATGATTGCCACACCCCAGTTACCCGCCAGATTATGGATCTGGTTCAGTAACCAGTAAATCGGTTTGCCAATAAAGGTTAATACACTGTAATCAACCGTCAACTCAAGACCGGTCGCTATTTTTTCCATAACAGGCTGGATTTTTGGCCCGGCAAACAAGTGGGAAACCAGTTGACCTGTTGATCCGTTCTCAACGGTAATAACCGGTGAATACGAACCTATGACATAACGGCCATCTTGCAGTAATTTGGTATAAAAATGGTTTTCCTGATCTGCCGGCGGGATCCAGGCTGAAGCAAAATAATGCTGGATCATCGCCGCCCAACCGCCTTGAGTCGCAACATCAAGATTCTTATCAGCCATATCATCAAAACTGACTTTCTGATATTTGTCCTTTTCGGTATAAATAACGCCGCCATCATAAGCCCGCATACCGCCGGTCAGAAAATTGCCTTTATTTTCAGTGTCGGGTACGCGCAATAATTGGCTATATTGGCGGCCTGACCATACTTTTCCCGACGCATTTTTAATATCTTGAGTCAGCGTTATTTCATAGCTGCCACGTTTAAACGTAAATATTTTGTTAATGGTAAGACCCTTGTTATCAGTCCACGTCAAAGGGACTGTCAAACTGTCTTGCCCCATCTGCAGGGTATATCTGTCTTGATCGCTACTTAAAGCTGTGTAATGGTTAGGTGCTGGCATTTGGTCGCTGCCGGCGATCAAGCCGCTTTGAGCTGCAAACATTTTTTCCGGGCTGCCATTAAACAATCTGACCGGCGCATGATTTTTTTCTGCAACCGCTAAACCGACCATATTGCGTAATTTATTGACGACAGAATTGTCCTGTTCAACGGGATAATCCAATAAATCCAGTTTACGGATTGTACCGCCTTGCGTATCAATTTCGAGGTCGATAACATCGGTCTTGACGGTTATGGCCTTAGTTGTGGCTACTGTTGCGACAAATGCCGTGGTGGGATTTTGTGCTGCCGTTGCAATCGGCGCGGGTGCACTTGATGTGGACGTGGAAGGCAAATCTTCTTTAACGTTGATGCTGTCAGGTGCTGTAATTGCGGCTATTTGTGCTTTTGGATCATAGTCCTGCTCCCATGCCTGAGTCAGCATAAAAACCAGCATTGCAAAAACTACGATTAATACAAATCTTATATTATCCATTCTTATTACCAAATTTTTCTGGAACGGGATCAATGCCACCTTCATGAAAAGGATGGCATTTTATTAATCTTCTGAAAGTGAGATAGGAGCCGAGAACAGCACCGTGACGCGAAAGTGCTTCCAAGGAATAAGTTGAACAGCTTGGATAAAAACGACAGTTTGACCCAAGCAAGGGACTGATAAAGTATTTGTAAAACTTTATAATTGCTATGAGTATGAAGCGCATCGGGTTACCAGCTTTAGCCAATGCTTTTCCAATGACTTTCTTAATAATTCCAACGGTGCATCGACGGCTTCCCTGCGGGCTAAAACAACAATATCGATGTTCCCTAAATGTTGTTGTAATCTAAAACTTTCCCTAACCGTCCGTTTAATCAGATTTCTGTGTACCGCTTTTTTTATATTTTTTTTGGCAATTGCCAAGCCTAGTCTTGGGCGATCCAAATCATTGTTTATAGCTAACAAGGTGAAATATTGGTCACTGGATTTTACTGGCTTAGCAAAAACTTTTTTATACTCAGCGGGTTTTTTTAACCGGCATTGCGGGGGGAAACCAAAATTGTTGATTGGCACACCACAGACGATTAAACCGTTAACTTGTGGCGTCCTTTTGCCCGGCGTGCACTTAACACCCTGCGCCCACCTACGCTTGCCATTCTTTTACGAAAGCCGTGGGTTCTAACGCGTTTAATTTTACTGGGCTGATATGTTCTTTTCATTGTTACTAAAACCTAATCGGATGAGTGTTATCAAAAACTGATAAAAAAGACGCTGGATGATAAAATAAACATCATGCCCTGTCAATTCTATAGTGTAATGTTTTATTGCTGTATAGTGGCGATCTCTGCCTTTCTCTTCCTAACAAATCAATATCTTATCTACTTCAATGAGTTCAATCTGGGATAACTGTCTTGCCAAGCTTGAAAATGAAATCTCCAATGCAGATTTCAGTACCTGGATACGCCCACTCCAGGCCATAGAAAGCGAGGGGCATATTAAATTACTGGCGCCTAACCGTTTTGTACTGGATTGGGTTAAACAACGCCATTTTGCAAAAATTGAAGAAACTATTCATGAGTTTTCTAATGGGGCTTTAACATTAACGCTGGAAATTGGCTCCAAAAAATCATCAGTGCCTATCGCTACAGGCATAACAAAACCGGCTGAAACCAAAAAGTCCACACCTAATTTTCTTAACAAAGCGTTTACCTTCGACAATTTTGTCGAAGGCAAATCCAATCAGTTGGCACGGGCCGCTTCCATTCAGGTTTCTGAAAATAGCGGCAAAGCCTATAACCCATTATTGATTTACGGCAGTTCCGGTCTGGGTAAAACGCATTTGATGCACGCGATAGGCAACGCCGTTTTACAAAAAAATCCATCGGCCAATATTGTTTATTTGCATTCCGAGAAATTTGTCCAGGACATGGTGAGGTCGTTACAGCAAAACACCATTGATGCATTTAAACAATATTATCGCGCCATTGATGTGCTGCTGATCGATGACATTCAGTTTTTTGCCGGAAAAGAACGTTCTCAGGAAGAATTCTTCCATACGTTCAATACCTTATTAGAAAAAAAACATCAGGTGGTTTTGACCTGTGACAAATACCCAAAAGAAATTGTAGGGCTTGAAGACCGTTTGAAATCAAGATTCGGCTGGGGACTGCCTGTTTCAATAGAGCCGCCCGACATGGAAACAAGAGCCGCTATTTTGATGAAAAAAGCGCAACTGGTTAATGTTGAACTCGCTCAAGAAGTCGCTTTTTTCATCGCAAAACGCATTCCATCCAATGTCAGGGATCTTGAAGGCGCTCTGCGCCGCGTTATTGCCAATGCACAATTTACGGGCAGGGAAATTACCACTGAATTTACCAAAGAAGCACTGCACGACTTGATTTCGCTGCAAGATAAACTGGTCAATATAGACAATATCCAAAAAACCGTTGCTGAATATTACAAAATTCGCATTTCTGATTTATCGTCCAAAAACAGAAAACAAACGATTACGCGTCCACGACAAATCGCAATGAGCTTGGCTAGGGAATTAACGTCACACAGCTTTCCTGAAATAGGGAGTGCGTTTGGTGGTCGGGATCACACAACAGTAATGAACGCCTGTAAACGGGTTAATGAATTAAAAGAATCTGACCATAAAATTGCCGAAGATTATTCTAATTTATTAAGGACCTTATCTTAGGTATGGGGGATAAGCTTGTGTATAAAACAGGCTATTTCTGTGACTGGTTCTGTGTGTAAAAAAATAACAAA
>JAUYEP010000393.1 GCA_030689765.1 Methylovulum sp. | reverse complement strand
CCCTCTCTCAACCGTTCCCAATCTGCGGTATTAATATCAACCGCAAATCCCCGCCAACCTGCCTGACATCCAGCAATTTCAACATTTTTTTATCCGCCATCGCCAGCATATCCGGCAGATGAAACAAGCCGCGTCCCTGGTCACCCAAAACACAAGGCGCCATATAAACAATCAGTTCATCGAGCAGGTTTTCCGCCAGTAACGCGCCATTCAGCACAGAACCTGCCTCAACCAGCACCTCGTTGATTTGCTGTGTTGCCAAAAAGCGCATCACGTCATGTAAATCAAGACGGGCGTTTTTTTCAGCCAGTTGATAGACCTCAAAACCTGCTTGTTGCAATAACTGTTGTTTAGCAACATCGTTTGAGCAAGTCAAAATCAGGCTGCGGCCAGGCAGTTTTGCCATTTGCGCCGTTGGTGGCATTTGTAAGTGGGTATCCAGCACAACGCGAACCGGTTGCACGGCATCAAAACCGACCCGCGCATTCAAAGCCGGATCGTCAGCCAGCACCGTATTAATGCCGGTTAAAATCGCCGGACTCTCCGCCCGCAGACGATGCACATCGGCGCGGGCTTCTTCTGATGTGATCCATTTGCTCTCACCCGATGCCAATGCCGTACGCCCATCCAAACTCATCGCCAGCTTGCTACGCACAAACGGACGGTTTTGCGTCATCCTTGTTATAAAGCCACGATTTAATGCACGGGCATCATCTTCCAATACACCGACAACCACCTCAATCCCAACGCTTTTAAGCCTTTCCAGACCACGACCAGAAACCAGCGGATTAGGGTCTTGCATCGCCGCAACCACGCGGCTGATACCGGCATTTATCAGCGCATCACAACATGGCGGCGTTTTGCCGTGATGGCTACATGGTTCCAAGGTGACATAAGCCGTTGCACCTTTAGCATTTGGCACGGTTTTTAACGCTTCGATTTCGGCATGTGGTAAACCGGCCTTAACATGCCAGCCTTCGCCGATAATGACATTATCCCTAACCAGAACACAACCTACACGCGGGTTAGGCTTCGTTGTATAAAGACCGTTTTTAGCCAACTGGAGCGCCCGCGCCATATAAAAGGTGTCAGCGTTCATTTGTTCTGCAAATGCGCGATCATGTCGGTGAATTCGCTGACATCCTGAAAGCTGCGGTAAACGGATGCAAAACGCACAAAAGCGACATGATCCAATACGCTTAATGCTTTCATGACCTTTTCACCAAGCTCCTGCGCGGCAATTTCCCGCTCGCCGACCATCATCAGCTCTTTTTTTATGCGGCTGATTGCCGCTTCAATCGCATCGCTGTCTACAGGCCGTTTTTCCAATGCCTTGAGCATACCCGAGCGCAGCTTGTTTTCATCGAAAGGTTCACGGATGCCGTCACGTTTGACAACGCGCGGCATGGTCAGTTCGGCCACTTCGAAGGTAGTAAACCGTTCCTTACAGACATTACATTCACGCCGACGGCGAACCTGATCGCCTTCATTTGCCAATCTGGAATCAAGGACCCGAGTATCCTGGGCCGCACAAAACGGACATCGCATAAAACTTAAGCCACTGTTTTTGTAAACCGAAAAGAATCGGCCTTCCTATTAAAAGCCGCGAATTTTATAACATTTCTTATTTTTATAGCGGTTTTATTTGTAATTTGCCGCAGTACCCACCGGCATCGGCTCGCCTGACGGCTATTTTCGATCGTTGATTTATCAGGGCAAGCAATACCCGTGGCTTAAAGGTCTCGCCCACCGACTGGGCATGATAAAATAATCCCCTTTTTTTCATCCATAAGATTCATGCGATTAATTAGAGGGTTAGCTCAATTGGAGCCATTCAAAAACGGTTGTGTGCTGACTATCGGCAATTTTGACGGTGTACATTTAGGCCATCGGGCGGTCATTAAAAAGCTGGTGTCACACGGCGAGGCATTAGAGTTACCCGTGGTAATCATGATTTTTGAGCCGCAGCCGCTAGAATACTTCCTAAAAGACAACGAACCGCCACGATTGATGCGTTTGCGTGAGAAAGTGATACAGTTCGCGGCCTTGCCTGTTGATAATGTGCTGATCGTGCCTTTCAACCGCCATTTTGCCAATTATGATGCCGAACAGTTCATTGACGACGTTTTGATAAAAAAGCTAAACATCAAGCATCTGGTGATCGGTGATGACTTTCATTTCGGCAAAGCGCGGCTTGGTAATTTTGCCTTGCTTAAGGAAAAAGGCCGTGTTCATGGTTTTACTGTTGAAGACACCGGCTCATATCAATCATCAGGGCTGCGGGTCAGCAGCACCCTCATCAGGGATGCCTTGGGGGCAGGCAACCTGGCCCAGGCGGAACAGTTGCTGGGGCGTTGTTATTCGGTATGCGGACGGGTCGCGCATGGCGATAAACGCGGACGGACCATCGGTTTCCCCACCGCCAATATCATGATGTTAAGAAAAAATACGCCGATTAATGGCGTGTTTGCCGTTACCATGACCGGCATTGACGGCCTGGAAATTGAAGGCGTCGCCAATGTCGGCACACGCCCTACGTTTGATGGCAGCCCTAAAGTGATACTGGAAACCCACTTATTTGGTTTTGACAGGGAAATTTACGGGCGTTATGTCGAAGTGCATTTCAAACAAAAAATCAGGGACGAAATGCGTTTTCAGTCAGCGGAAGGTTTAAAAACCCAAATCGCACAGGATGTGGCCGAAACCAAGAAATTTTTTTCCGCATTAGATACTAAATTTACAGCGTCGTAGAGACGTTGCAATGCAGCGTCTTCTTCAGACCAGATTGATGATGAAATCGGACTGACTAAAACCCGTGGCTTTAACCTTTTAATAACCATTCAGTCCCCCTCTTTGAAAAAGAGGGGTTAGGGGAGATTTACTTTAGATAAATCCCCCTCGATCCCCCTTTTTTAAAGGGGGAGGTGAATACTCACACCTTGTATATATTGAAATAAGAAACTAATAATCAAGAGCCTATAAAAATGGATTATAAAAAAACCCTAAATTTACCCAACACGGCATTCCCAATGAAAGGCAATCTGGCGCAACGTGAGCCGGAACGTCTGAAAAAATGGCAACAATCAGATTTGTATAAAAAAATCCGTGAAACCTGCGCCGGACGGCCTGTCTTTGTCCTGCATGACGGCCCACCGTATGCCAATGGCGAAATTCATATCGGCCATGCCGTCAATAAGGTGCTGAAAGATATGATTGTCAAATCAAAAACCCTGAGCGGTTTTGATGCGCCTTATGTCCCAGGCTGGGACTGTCACGGCCTACCGATAGAACTCATGGTGGAAAAGAAAATCGGCAAAGCGGGCGTTAAAGTGGCGCCTGCGGCTTTCCGTAAAGCCTGCCGTGAGTATGCGGGCAAACAGGTCAGCCTGCAAAGGGACGCATTTGTCCGGCTGGGTGTTTTTGGCGATTGGGAAAATCCCTATTTAACAATGGATTATGCGTTTGAAGCCGACATCGTGCGTGCGCTCGGCAAAATCACCCAAAACAGCCATATCAGCAAAGGCGCCAAACCGGTGCATTGGTGTACCGACTGCGGTTCGGCGCTTGCGGAGGCGGAAGTTGAATATGAAGACAAGCATTCGCCTGCCATCGATGTGCGCTTTCAGGTGGTTGATGCAGCGGGCTTTATGGCGCACTGCCATCATGCGCCTGAACATGAAGGGCAAGGGCCGTTATCAGTCGTTATCTGGACGACAACGCCGTGGACTTTACCCGCCAATCAAGGTGTTGCGCTGAATGCTGAGATTGAATATGCCGTCGTGCAATGTGAAAAAGACGGCGCTCACGAGCGTCTCGTCGTTGCCGAAGCCCTGCTGAAAGACACCATGCTGCGCTACGGTATCCAGAACCACCATGTCGTCGGTTACTGCACGGGTTCAGCATGGGAACACCAATTATTGCAGCATCCATTTTATGACCGGCAAGTGCCTATAGTGCTGGGCGACCACGTCACGGTTGAGGCTGGCACCGGCGCGGTGCATACCGCACCTGGGCACGGTCAGGATGACTATATTGTCGGCCGCAAGTATGGCTTGCCCATTGACAACCCCGTCGGCAGCGATGGCGTATTCCTGCCTGGCACCGGGTTGTTTGCTGGCGAACATGTGTTCAACGCCAACGCGCATGTCATTGAGGTGCTGGCAGAAAAGGGCAAGCTGCTGCATCACCACGCCATTTTGCACAGTTACCCGCATTGCTGGCGGCATCATACGCCGATTATTTTCAGGGCCACGCCGCAGTGGTTCATCGCGATGGATAAAAACAAGCTGCGCGGACACGCCCTGGATGAAATCAAACGCGTGGACTGGATTCCAGACTGGGGACAGGCACGCATCGAAAGCATGGTTGATGGCCGTCCTGACTGGTGTATTTCGCGTCAGCGCACTTGGGGCGTGCCGATTGCATTGTTTGTCCATAAAGAAACCGGCGAATTGCACCCGCGCACTGTCGAGTTAATTGAACAAGTCGCCAAACGCATCGAGCAGCACGGCATAGAGGCATGGTTTGAACTGAAAGCCGAAGACTTGCTAGGTGCGGAAGCGGACGGCTACGACAAAATAAGCGACACGCTGGATGTCTGGTTTGATTCCGGCATTACCCATGCCGCCGTGCTGGAACGGCGCGAAGGCCTGCATTTTCCGGCGGATTTGTATCTGGAAGGCTCAGACCAACACCGGGGCTGGTTCCAGTCTTCCTTGCTGACCTCGGTGGCGATGAACGCCATTGCCCCGTACAAAGCCGTATTGACGCACGGATTCACCGTCGATGCCAAAGGCGAAAAAATGTCCAAGTCCAAAGGCAATGTCATCCCGCCGCAATCGGTCATGAAGAATCTGGGCGCGGATGTGTTGCGTTTGTGGGTCGCCGCCACCGATTATCGCGGCGAAATGCGCGTGTCGGATGAGATTCTTGAGCGCACCTCCGACGGCTACCGGCGTCTTAGAAATACCGCGCGTTTCCTGCTGTCCAATCTGGATGATTTTGACCCTGCACTTCATAAAG
Organism: Methylovulum sp.; assembly: GCA_030689765.1. Lineage (GTDB taxonomy): Bacteria > Pseudomonadota > Gammaproteobacteria > Methylococcales > Methylomonadaceae > Methylovulum. Next base: position 2,099 of record JAUYEP010000393.1, on the reverse strand, counting down.
TGGCTACCCCTGATTTGCTGGCGCTGGATCGCTGGGCCATCGACAGGGCCTATCTGTTGCAGGAAGAAGTCAAGGCGGCATACAACACCTATCAATTCCAGACTATCTATCAAAAAGCGCATCATTTTTGCGTGATTGATCTGGGTGGTTTTTATCTGGATATTATCAAAGACCGCCAATATACCGCCAAGGCCGACGGTTTGGCGCGGCGCTCTGCGCAAACCGCGATGTTCCATGTCCTGGAAGCCTTAACGCGCTGGCTGGCGCCGATTATCAGCTATACCGCCGATGAAATCTGGCAATACCTGCCTGGCATCCGCAGTGAATCGGTGTTTCTGGAAACCTGGTACCGGGGCTTGGTCGAGCTGGATGCCGATTCGCCGTTAAACCGCGAATTCTGGCAAAAAATCATGGCGGTGCGGACGGAAGTCAGTAAAGAACTGGAGAAAAGCCGCGCCAAAGGCGATATAGGGGCATCGCTGAATGCCGAAATCGAGCTGTATTGCAATAGGGATTATTATGCCGATTTGAACCGTCTGGCGGGCGAACTGCATTTCATCTTTATCACGTCGGATGCCGCCGTCATCGCCGATCACAAGTGCCCAGGCGATGCCGTGCAAACAGAAATTGATGGCATCAAATTAAAAGTCACCGTGTCTGGACATAAAAAATGTGTGCGCTGCTGGCATCAACGCTATGACGTGGGTGAGCATGCGGAACATCCTGAATTATGCGGCCGTTGTGTCGAAAATGTCGCAGGCGCAGGCGAAGTGAGGCGTTATGCTTAAATGGTTATGGCTATCGTTGCTGGCGCTGGTTTTGGATCAAGCCAGCAAATTGGCAATAGACGCCAATATGCAGCTTTACCAGTCCATTGCGCTGATGCCGTCGTTTAATCTGACGTATGTCCACAATACCGGCGCGGCGTTCAGTTTCCTGCGTGATGCCGGTGGCTGGCAACGCTGGCTTTTTGCCGGGATTGCCTTGGTCATCAGCGTTGGCATCACCGTTTGGCTAACGCGTTTGCAAAAGCATGAAACCTTGCTGGCGGCGGCATTATCGCTGGTGCTGGGCGGGGCTATCGGCAATTTGATTGACCGCTTGGCTTATGGTTATGTCATCGATTTTCTCGACGTTTATTACGGCACCTGGCATTGGCCGGCGTTTAATATTGCCGATGCCGCCATTACGCTGGGGGTCATGCTGATGCTGGCGGAATCGTTCGGTTTGGGGCGTCCGAAAACGCCCATGTCGTTGTAGGGGCGTTGCGGTGCAACGTCCCTACGGCTACGGCGGCGGGGCAAAACGGGCGAGAATCCTGCGGGCGTTTGCATAGTCAAGCTTTTTGATGCTTCTTTCCAAATCGTTATAATCTTCGCGCTGCTGTAAGCTGATAGCCGCTTTAAATTCCGCCAAGAAACCGTTGCTGATAAAATCACGCTGCGCCAGAAAACCGTCCAGAATTAGCGCAAGTTGCTGGCACCTGTGCTGATCTTCGCCGTCACAGATTTCAACCAGTGGGTGCCGTGTGAGTATTGTGCCGATAGTTTGCAGGGTATAAGCGACACAATCGCGCCATTGCCCCAGTAACTCTGGATCACAACGCTGTTGTTTGAGCTGCCCGTCCAGGGTTTGGGAGATTTGATGCAGCTGCGCTGCACCCACGTTTCCCGCCACCCCTTTCAGCTGATGCGCCTGGCTTTCCGCCAACACCCATTCGCCCTGAGTGATGTTGGCGGCGATGTCCTGGGCGATATTGGCGTAATCGTCGCTGAACATCGCCAATACCTGTAAAAGCTGCCCAACATCGCCGCCCAGCATGGATAGGATATTGGTGAAATTAAAACCCGGTGGCGTGGCTAATTGTCCACCCCCCACGGCTTTGCAAACGTCGGCATCTACAAAAAACGTGTCACCGTGTAATGCCCCCGCTGCAAAAAGGGGGGGCTGAATGGCTACGGAAGGCCCGCCCTGTCCCGGCTTTATCCAGCGCACCAAGGTGTCAATCAATTGCCTGGAATTGAACGGTTTGGACAAGTGGTCATTCATGCCGGCAGCCAGGCAAGCCGCCCGATCATGCTGCATGGCGGCGGCAGTCA
>JAUYEP010000386.1 GCA_030689765.1 Methylovulum sp. | reverse complement strand
CAACCACGTCCTAACCGCTGATTCACTGCGGAAACTATCACCTGTTTGTAAGGCTGCCAGTAGTGTTTCTTGTACAGCGTCTTCGGCAACCGCTTCATCATGCAGCTGTAACAAAGCGTAACGTAACAGGATGGTTCGGTGATTGTTTAACTGATTGTTATCCATAATTTTATTTTCGACAGGCAAGCCACGCATCCAGACTTAAACGTCCAGAACCACTCAATAACAAAGACGTTAGCATGAATAAATACATTAACGGCAGTTTGTAATTACCGTAGCCTTGATCGGTAATCGCGTAACCTTTCCACAACTCAGCTAAAGTGTGCCATTGCGCGGGAAAGTGTACAGCGGCGATAGCAACAATCGTTAAAATGATTAACGCAAAACTAAAAAAACGGGTAGCCAGTCCTAAAATCAACGCAATAGGCGCAATAATCTCCAGTCCCATAGCTATCCCCCAGCTCACATCAGGCGGCAATAAGTTAAACGGAAAAGGGAACGCTAAATCAGCAAACCAGTTGTCGCCTGAAACTTTTTCTAACCCCGCTTCTAAAAATTCATACGCCACTAGCAACCTCAGTAACAGCGGCGCAAAACCAACGGCGTTATGTTCAAACCAGCGGGATGTTTGCTGGATAAGCTCAAGCAATCCGTGTGTTGCTTTGTGTAGTGGACAGATTTCACAGTTTGTTGAAGAGTAGGATTCATTCATGATGGTCGCCTAAAATAGATTCACAATTCACTCGCCACGTCCATTCCACCAATGGCGTTTACCAGTGGCTAAATACGGTGCGGTATTTTCAATCAGTTGCTCCAGCAATGGATAGTCTATATCCATGATTAAATCTGCTGGTGTGCCTTTTTTATGGGTGGGTTCAAGCTGTAAAACGTGGTCATTATTTTCAGCCAAGTGAAAGCCATTGCCACAAACTCGGCAATACACCGCATCACCTATTTTTTGCTCACGTTTAACCACGACTACAGGCCCACACATCGGGCAACTGTGTAAGGGAATGCCCATATCACTGTGTCCAACAATAATGTTTAACTCCCCCGCACGCCCCAAGGCAATAAACCGTTCACCCAGTTTTTTGTCAAACTGACCGCCTAAGTTTATTTTGATTTGCTCTAAGGCAGCGTCTAACGGCATACCCGCACGATACGGGCGACTGCTAGTCATGGCATCAAACGCATCCGCCAAGCTAACCATTTTCGCGGCGTGGGTGATTGCGCCTTCTGTAATACCGTTAGGATAACCGCGCCCATCGACACGTTCATGGTGACTCAACACCGCATCATGAACCAGTGCAACAAGCGGATGTCCGTGTAACACACGAACGCCCATTTCAGGATGAGTTTTGATGATGGCGTACTCAGTATCAGTCAATTTATCGGTTTTGTTCAAAATAGCATCGGGTACGCCCACTTTGCCCAAATCATGTAAAAAGCCGCCTAATGCCGCTGTTGCCGCTTCTTTACGCGATAATCCAGCAGCCAACGCTAAACGTGCGGTCAATTGTGACACACGCCATAAATGCCCGCCCGTATAAGCATCACGCGCTTCAACCAAAAACGCCATCGAATACAGCGTGGGTAATAAATCATCAACCTTGGTTTTGGATAACATGATTAAGCCTTAATTTTTTCGCACCAAGAATAGCTCCCTGCTGCATTAAAGCTGTCACCGTTGCCATGCCAAAACTAAACAATGCGGACGGTTCAGGGTGTTGTAACGCAGTGGCGACTTGTTCTATGGCTGTTTGAACCGTGCAGTCACCCGTCTGTAAAATGTCCACTAAACGGGCAGTAGCAGGGTTCAACTCAACAAATTGCACAGCATCATCACGGTCACGAAAACCTAAAATATGCGTTGTTTGTTCGGGGTGTGTAGTCGGTTGGTAGGCTTCATTAATGCGTTGAACAGGATAGGCATAATGTAATAACTGCAACACAGGTGCGAAAACAGGACAACAGTCTAGCCAATCCTTAACATCACTCTCGCACGGGGCAACGGGTTCAGCTTCAGCAATGGCTAAAATCAGCTCCATCCATTCAAAATGTGCCAATTCCAGCAAATAAGGTGCGTCATGATTGTTCACCCATTCCGTTTGCAAATACGCGATAAATTCATCGGGGATTTGCCGATAATACGGCGACAAACAACGATGCTGGGCAATAAACGCTTTAAGCAATTGTTGCCAAGCCGTTTCACCTAACAAGGCGCGAGTGACAGGGAAACACAGTTCTAAACTTTCATTAAATTTGTTATAGAGCAAATCGGCATAGAGTGCCGCGCCTCGTGGCGCAAAACCCACAGGCACGGCGTGTTGTGCTGGGTTACGCACAAACGCTAAAAACTGCCGTTGTACCGCTTGAAAAGCCATCATGATTTTGCTCCATCGACTTGCATGGATGCCACCACTAAAGGGTGGTCTATGGACAGAGGTAGGGCACCAACAGTAGGCGCTCTGGCAATGCAGGAGCGATTGCCGAAACGCTGTTGTAACTCAGCAATATGTTCAACTTCGGCGACTAAATCAGCCAGCGGTGGCATATTAAAATCCCGTTCCACTAAAGTTGGAAACACGCCAAAGGTTTGATAAGCCAGCTCTAATAACTGCCACACAGGATCACACGTTGCTTGCCCATGCGTGTCAATAATCACCCCTGATTTATCCAAATCATGCCCTGCGACATGACCATAAACCACCCGTTCACCCCGCAAACCTGTTAAAAAAGCCGCCGCATCGTAGCCATGATTCAGGCTATTAACGTAAATATTGTTCACG
>JAUYEP010000363.1 GCA_030689765.1 Methylovulum sp. | reverse complement strand
AGGGGCGCAAGAACCACTGACCGCAACGCTGCGAAGGACGCGGGTTAACGACGCCGGTCGAGCAGCGGCAGCAGTGGGCAAGGCCACCGACGGCCGCACCCCACGCCGTAGCAAACCGCAGGCGCCAAAAGTCGGCGCTGGCGGAACGGCGAGAGCGGGAGGAAACAGGGCGCTGAACATGACGGGGGGGAAGCTACGCGCTAACGTTACGGTAAGGGGCGCGCCACTCACTGAGCGTAAACGAAGCCGCCGAACTTTGATAAAAAACGAAACTTCAAAACCGCCACCGGGCGGCGCGTCCCTTTGACCGACTTGTTAGACCGGGCAACGACCACCATAGCCAAACAACCACCAAACAAAAGAGCCTGATTAGCCTGAAAAGTTTGGTTGCAAAAAGACGCAACCCAACCTACGCCGCTTCCCTTTTAATTTAAAATTGACAAGTTTCAGCAATAGCATCGGCTGCTTTTGTCCATCTTGTAATTTCTTTTTCTTTATCATTATCGGGAATTCCTGCAAGAGCAGAATTATTTATTATTTCTTCTGCATTATTTGCAATGTATTCAAATGTATCCTTTAGGGAGCAGGCATTATTAGTGCGTGCCACCATGATCATTTTAATTCCTTCACAAGATTTTTTATTTGGCGTTTCGGAAAAGCTTGTTTGCTGCATCATAGACAATCCTTCGCTAATACATTCGGTTGAAGGCTTTTCACTACAAGAGCAAAGCATAACGAAAAGGACAATTAAAAACGGTATATGAAAATTGAAGTTTTTTAACATAGCTTTTATCTATTAGGTTTTAAGCAAAAGCTGGGTAGAGCAATACTAAACCCAGGAAAGTAGTTATAATTTAGCTAGATTTTCGCCATTAATGAGTCTGCTGCGGCGATTTGAACCAAGTTTTAATCGGGCCATATTGCTGTTCCAGCAGTTTTTTGGCCTGCACATGATCGTTCGCCGGAATTTTAACGGTAATCGGTGAGCCGCCAGCAGCAGGTGTAAATTTTGCCTCATACATTTTTTGAGTCATGTGCTAATCCTCTTTGATAACTAAGTTGGTTGATTGTTGGGGGCTTCGTACCTTAGCCCATTCTAAGGCTCTACCATTCATCATCATCAGACGGACATTCATTTTCTCCCACTAATTTTTCAGATAATTCCTGAAATCGCTTTATTACGGTTGACATGCTGATAACCCCCACTTGGTTATGCTCGTTTCTCATGTCTAAGATCATGAAGCCATCTTCTCTTAATGCGGAATCAACATCCCAGAAGTAGACTTCTTTCAGTGCCGCTTTTCCTGCGATGCTTTTGAAAGCATCTTTTGATAGCCTGTACATTCCTTTACTCTTTGCATCATCATTTCTGTACAAGGCGATAAGTGTTTCAGCCATATCGTTTTGTGAAAGTGCCATTATTTTCTCCTAGTTGTCTAACGTAGAGCTAACCGGGCGCGGCCCGGAAAGCTTGAGAATACACAAAGCGCATTATAACCGCGCTCCGGTTGAGCGCCATGTTAGGCTCAAGTAACACACCGTAGCCCAAAGCGGCACGGACAAAAGCGCTTAAACTATACGCCAACCTTTGCCAAAACACTGAGTTCGCGGCTTGCGTCGTGCGCGGCACGCTAAAAACAGGTAAAAACACAAAAGCCAGGCCGCGCATGACGCAAACGCATGGCTGACAATAGACGAACTGTTCACAACACAACCTTACCGCAACCACTGAAGCTTACGGAGACAAACCGAAACCAACAGCTTTCACCCCGGATAGCCTAACGTAGAGGTAAGGGGCACGCCGCTAACGAAAGCGAAACGAAGCCGCCGAACCTTGATAAAAACCGAAACTTCAAAACCGCCAACGGTCGGCGAAACCCTAAATCCCTTTGACTGACTTGTTAGGCCGGGCAATAGCTCCCAAAGCCAAACAACCGCCAAACAAAAGCACCTGATTAGCCAAGTTGGGTTGCAAAAAGACGTAGCCCAACCGCTTAGATGAAAGGATTCACAATAGTTAGTGTGCTATCAATGACTTGCCCGTGCTGCATATCCTCGGAATAGAGAGTGTCGCAATTTGCCAGCAAAGCCGCCGCAATAATCAGTGAATCCCAATTGGAAAACCGGTAGCGGATGGCGATTTCCGCACTCTTGCGGATGGTCGCTTCGTCGATCGGGCGCATATCCGTTCGGCGCATAAGGATGTCCGCGAAGGCATGGGCACGTTCCCGCGTGAAGGCGAAACGGCGCAGACAGACATTCACAGCTTCGTTGATAACTTGTACACTCACCACAGGCCGCCCCGCCAGAATCTCCCGTGCAATTGCCTTTTTTCTGGCATCCTTACCGATTGTGTAAAGTACCAGATTGGTATCAGCGAAGATTAGGCCGGTCATAGCAGGCATCCCGGTCGAAATGTCCGTCATAGACCGAACCGAATTGGTCAAATTCGCTCATGTCCGCTTCTCCCAAGCCGTTTTCCCTGTGTTGGAATTTCGTAGTGCTTTCTAATACGCGCCGCCGCTTGACCTTCAGAAATTCCACGAAATCCAAGACTTCTCTTGCTTCAGTTTCGGGTAAATCCTTGGCCTCTTGGTATATCAATTCTACGATGTTCATTGGTTCGTCTCCGGTTTTAATTTCGCGCCCCTAATCTACGCTGTTTATGAGCCAACATTATTTGCAACAGCGTACATACATAACTTTTATAATTTGGGCACCTTCGTTGTTTGTTGTGCCATTGTAATCAAAATACTGACAAGTAGCAGCCCACCCGTTGTTATATGGAAACGATTTAGTCAATCTGCTATACCAGTTGGCGTAGTCATAGCATTCCGCACCCCCAGAAACAGCAGTATATTTTGTGGGGCAAGACAAGGTTATCTGTCTATTAGGAAAGTTTTGAGGATCAAGATTCCATTTATTAATGGTGGTACATGTAAGCCCAGCACTTTGTGCTACTCCACTTGCCAGCAAAAATGTCAAAGAAATAAAACATCTTATTTTTTTCATGGTGTTCCTAATGATCTGTTTTATGAAGATGGTCAAGTCTCTATATCTTAGAGTCATAAGCGGAGGTTCGCTTGAGCGATGGGTTAGGCATGGCTTTCGACTGCGCTGCAAATAGATGCTGTGGCACGCTCAAGTTTATCGGATGACATGAAGCTATCTTTTAACTCAGCGCCCCAATTCGGTGTTTTAACTGACCAACGGATGAACTTCTCATAGTTAAAGCCCGGTAAAACCGTGAAGTACCTATTGCAAACAATGCCTGGAACTCGGGCGGCGATAAATGCGGACGTTTCTGGATGAACAGAAGCGTAGCAAGCGCAAGCTTCTGCAAAGGCAGTTAGATTAAGTTGTGATGCGAGTTTTGACAAGTGTTCAAGAAACGCGCCTGATGGTGTGTTGTATGCTGGGTCACCACGGCGCATGATCGTGTCAAGCAATTCTTCAAGCTGTATTGGTGTCATTTTTTTGTCTCATGAAAGGTTGGTGGCACTGTAAATGCCTAACGTAGAGGTTAGGTAACTCGCAAAAAAACAACCACCATTTACCCAAGTCGCTGCGGTAACATAGCTATCCTGTCAGCAATAGTTTACTTCCCCGACCCCTAACGCATGATCCCCTTGTCAGAACAGCAT
>JAUYEP010000087.1 GCA_030689765.1 Methylovulum sp. | reverse complement strand
ATTCCTTGCAGATAATTGCTATATTTTTAGGTTTTTCTATCACAAAATCTGGCTTGAAACAGCAGTTATCTGTATGAAATAACGTGATTATTTATTTAACACTATGATTTTTAATAAATAAACTTGTGTAGATACTTATGCCGTGAACGGGGAGGTTACCGTAAAGGAAAGAAATTGTAGGCCCGATGCACAGAGTTAGTAATTCACTTAACCCTATCAATTTAAAGAAAAATTATGACTATAAAAACTGGATTAAAAATAGTGCTGTTCGCAGCAAGCTGCTTAATAGGCGGAATCGCCCAGGCTGACAGGGCTTTACTCAATGTGTCCTACGACCCGACCCGTGAGCTGTATCAGGAATACAACAAAGAATTTACCCAATACTGGAAAGAAAAAACCGGCGAAACGGTGACCATCCAGCAATCCCACGGTGGTGCCGGCAAGCAGGCGAGGGCGGTTATTGACGGCTTGGATGCCGATGTGCTGACGCTCGCGATCACCTACGACATCGACAAAATTGCCGAAAAAGCAAAACTATTGCCTAAAGACTGGCAAACCCGTTTGCCGAATAACAGCATACCTTACACCTCGACCATCGTTTTTCTGGTGCGCAAGGATAATCCGAAAGGCATCAAAAACTGGGATGATTTAGTTAAAGAAGGCGTGTCGGTGATTACTCCGAACCCTAAAACCTCCGGCGGTGCGCGATATAACTACCTTGCCGCGTGGGCGTTTGCTGAAAAGCAATATGGCAGCAAGGACGCCGCCAAAGATTTTGTCAAAAAACTGTATAAAAATGTCCCCGTGCTGGATTCCGGCGCACGGGGGGCGACGACGACCTTTTTACAACGCGGTATCGGCGATGTGTTGATCACCTGGGAAAATGAAGCATTTTTAGCCATTAAGGAGCTGGGTGAAGGCCAGGTTGAAATAGTCGCGCCACCCAGCAGCATTTTGGCGGAAACGCCTGTTGCGGTAGTTGATACTGTCGTTAAAAAACATGGTACGCAGGACTTGGCAGAAGCTTATTTACAGCACCTGTATTCGCCTATCGGGCAAAAATTGGCGGCCAAGAATTATTATCGTCCAACCGAAGCCAAATATGCCGACCCCGCCGATCTGGCCCGTTTCCCTAAGCTTGAGCTGTTCACGGTAAAAGACAAGTTCGGTAGTTGGGACGCCGTGCAGAAAGATCATTTTGACGATAACGGTATCTTTGATCAGATTTATGTCCCATAACATTGCTGCGGGGTGCGCCATGCACACCCTTTTAAGCATTTACCTGATTAGCAAGATACTTCAGCTGGCAGACGATAGGCTGGAGTCCTGAGCTTGCTCTGGCTGTTTGAAGGCTCAAAGCGAGCTTTGAACTCCAGTATCTTTGAGCCTAGCTGAAGCATCTTGCTAATCAGGAGCATTTATGCCAGCCACCACTTAAAGCGTAAATAGCGATGAGACAAAGTTACATTATGCCGGGCTTTCGTCCGACCCTCGGTTTTACGCTGCTCTATCTAGGGTTGGTCGTATTAATCCCGCTCAGCACGCTGGTGTTTACCAGTTTTAAGCTTAGTTGGGGCCAGTATCTGGCGATTATCACGCATGACCGGGTTATCGCCTCTTTCAGGGTCAGCTTCGTCACGGCATTGATTGCGGCATTAATTGCCAGTTTCTTCGGCTTTATTATTGCGTGGGTCTTGGTGCGTTATCCGTTCCCAGGCAAGCGCGTCCTTGATGCGTTGATCGATTTGCCGTTTGCGTTGCCGACAGCGGTTGCAGGGATCGTTTTGGCGACGATTTACCAGCCCAGCGGCTTGATTGGCAAACTGCTGATGGGCAATTTCGGTATACAAATCGCTTACAAACCGATAGGTATCGTCGTGGCGCTGATTTTTATCAGCCTGCCGTTTGTCGTGCGCACCGTCGAGCCTGTTTTACAGGAGTTTGATTCTTCAATGGAAGAAGCGGCGTCAAGTTTAGGGGCATCACGATTGCAGGTTTTTATCAACGTCATTTTCCCCAATATTTTTCCGGCCTTGTTGACCGGCTTTGCCCTCGCTTTCGAGACTGTGAAAGTATTCGACATAAAGCTGATAACCACGAAGGACACGAAGAACACGAAGTTTTAATATATTGATATAACTGATTATTTTCTTCGTGTTCTTCGTGATCTTCGTGGTGAATAATGTATATTCACGCATACTTTCACAGTCTCTTTCGCGCGGGGCGTGGGCGAATACGGATCGGTCATATTTATTGCGGGTAACCTGCCTTATGTCTCGGAAATTGTGCCGCTGATGATCATCACCAAACTGGAACAATACGATATTCCGGGTGCGACGGCGATTGCCTTAACGATGTTGACCCTCTCATTCATTTTATTGTTGGTGATTAACTTATTGCAACACTGGGTGCGTAAACGCTCCGGGCAATTATAAGGAGGATAAGACTATGAATGCGATTTCCAACGCCCATCCGATAAAAGCCCCCTCGCTCCAACAGGCACTGCACGATCCGGTTTGGGTCAGATGGCTGTTAACGGCGGTTGCGGTGGGGTTTATTATCCTGTTTCTATGTCTGCCGTTAGCGATTGTCATTTTCGAAGCTTTCGCCAAAGGTTGGGATGCATACTGCTCGGCATTATCGCAACCGGATGCGCAAGCCGCAATGCGGCTGACTTTATTGACGGCGTTGGCGACAGTGCCGTTAAACACCGTGTTCGGCCTGTGTGCTGCCTGGGCGATTACCCGTTTTGAATTTGTCGGCAAAAGCGTGTTGACTACATTGATTGATTTGCCATTTTCGGTTTCCCCAGTCATTTCGGGATTGATTTTTGTATTGATGTTTGGCGCACAAGGCTGGTTTGGCGCCTGGTTATCGGCATACGACATCAAAATAATTTTCGCGGTGCCGGGGATTATCCTAGCCACCTTGTTTATCACCTTTCCGTTTGTCGCCCGTGAATTGATTCCGTTAATGCAGGAAATGGGCAGCGAGGAGGAAGAGGCTGCTTTGTCATTAGGCGCGAGCGGTTGGAAAACGTTTTGGCAAATTACCTTGCCGAATATCAAATGGGCCTTGCTGTACGGTGTCTTGTTGTGTAATGCCAGGGCGATGGGCGAATTTGGCGCGGTATCCGTGGTGTCCGGTCATATCCGGGGCATGACCAATACCCTGCCCCTGCATGTTGAAGCCAGCTATAACGAATATGATTTTGTCGGCGCGTTTGCGGGTGCGTCGATACTGGCAGGCCTGGCTATTGTCACGCTGGTTTTAAAGTCCGCGCTGGAATGGCGGCAGGGCAAGCGCTAAATCTTTTTTGAGAAACCATAATGAGCATTTTACTTTCCAATATCAGCAAAAAATTCGGCAAATTTTCCGCACTCGACCATATCAATCTGGAAATTCCTGAAGGCGAACTGGTTGCGCTATTAGAACTGTAGGGCGGATTCGCCGTTAGGCAATCCGCCATTTCGGGGCAAACTGATGGCGGATTACCTAGCGGCGAATCCGTTCTACAGTTCTCCGGTTTGTTCGTTAATAAAGTCTATCGCCGTTGGTTCGTCGGTTTCAATGGCGATTTCTACGGCGCGTTTGGCGGCGGCTAGGTATTTAATGAGCCGTAGCAAAGCGTGCATTGTACCCCAATGCGTTAAGCCACTAGGTAGAGACGTAGCACCGCTACGTCTAAGGATTACGCAAGGTATCCGACAAAGACGTTGCGGTGCAACGTCTCTACATTGATCTGTGTTTCCAATTCAATCTGGGTCAAAAATCGTATCATTTCTATTTACAATATAACTCCTTCCTGAGCCAGCCAGGCTTTGATCAAAGTCAATAAAAATCCGGTGGCGCCGCAACTGGCTATGACCGGAATAACGCCAATCTTATAGCGGGTCAGCGCCAACAACGCGCATAGGCCTATCAATGCGGAAATCCCATCGAACCGTCCGGTAAAGCCCTGCGGCCAAAACACATGCCAGGCGAAGAAAACGGCGAGATTGAGAATGACCCCTACTACGGCGGCGGTAATTCCAGTCAGCGGCGCCGTGTATTTCAAATTGCCGTGCGTGGATTCGACCAACGGCCCGCCTGCCAGGATAAACAGAAAACTCGGCAGAAAGGTGAAATAGGTCACTACCGTTGCCGCTGCTGTGCCTGCCAGAAATAGATGGTCGGGGCCAAACAGTTCTTTCGTCCATCCCGCAACGAAACCGACAAAGGTCACCACCATGATGAGCGGGCCCGGTGTCGTTTCACCCAAGGCCAAGCCATCGATCATCTGGTGCGGCGTCAGCCAGTGAAAATGCTCAACTGCACCTTGATAAACATAGGGTAATACCGCGTAAGCGCCGCCGAAGGTCAGCAAGGCCGCTTTAGTGAAGAACCAGCCCATCTGCGTTAGCGCACCATCCCAGCCATAGCTAGCGCAGAGGAAACCGGTTGCGCCGCCCCATAAAATTAAACCGGCAAGGATCACCTTTATCAAACCTGCCCAGGTGAAAAGGGCATGGGCTGGCGTCGGCGTGTTGTCGTCAATTAACGCTGGGCCAAAACTTAGTTTGTCCGTGCCATGACCACCGCCAACAGCGAATTTTTGCGGGGCATATTTGCCGCCAACACCCCCGCAAATGGCAGCGACAAGCACGATCAACGGGAATGGCGTATCGAGCAGAAAAATGCCTAAGAAAGCTAACGCCGCCATCGTCCATAACAACGCGTTTTTCAGCGCCCTTGAGCCGATCCGATACGCCGCGAAGATGACGATGGCAGTCACCGCCGGTTTGATTCCGTAGAGTACGCCGGCAATCGCAGGCACATCGCCGTAGGCCAGATAAATCCAGCTCAACCCGATTAGCAGCAATAGCGACGGTAGCACAAACAGACCGCCGGCGATGATTCCTCCCCAGCCGCGGTGCATGAGCCAGCCAATATAAGTCGCCAGTTGCTGGGCTTCGGGGCCGGGTAGCAACATGCAGTAATTCAGTGCGTGTAAAAAACGCCGCTCGGAAAGCCAACGCCGTTTTTCCACCAACTCCTGGTGCATAATTGCAATTTGTCCAGCTGGTCCGCCAAAACTGACGAAACCCAGCTTCAGCCAAAACCGGAAGGCTTCCCAAAAACTAACCGGATCGGGTTGGGTTAAGGCGTTGCTGCCGGTGTGTTGGTCGGATTCTTTCATTTCTGGCTTACTCCCTTCTCAAAGGTTGCCAGCAAACTATCAAATAAAGTACCGGCAGATATTAACAATTGATCATCATCACTAACGGTATCGCATAGTCCAGCCAATACTGCTTCAACACCTGGGGCTTCGGGCGTTTGGATGCCGCCTATATCAAGGTAATGCACCAGTGTAGCCAACTTTTTCAAGCCCGGATAATCCAGGCTAAAGCTGGCAATCAATACTTCGAAGGTTACGCGCAAACCGGTGTGGCTAAACGCGGCGCCATCAAAATCAAAACCCAGCGCCTCGTCTGGACAATCGGCGATGGACGCTAACCAAACAAAACGGGCGTCAGGGTCGATAATATTGTATTAATTATAACAAAACGCGATGCTCAACTTTAAATGAATTGAAGGCAAGGCCGCATCCCCCGTAGAGTTGT
>JAUYEP010000350.1 GCA_030689765.1 Methylovulum sp. | reverse complement strand
GCGGATATAGTCATCTCATCAACCGCCAGCCCATTACCGATATTAGGCAAGGGGCGTGTGGAAAGCGCGTTAAAAAAACGCAAGCACAAACCGATGTTTATGGTGGACTTGGCAGTACCGCGTGATATTGAGGCGGAAGTTGAACAACTTCGCGATGTCTACCTTTACACCGTAGATGATTTGCAAAATACGATAGACCAAAACATGAACTCGCGGCGTCAGGCGGCTGAACAAGCGGAAGAAATAATCGATACGCAAGTTGGCTATTTTTTAACCTGGTTGCGTGCCCAAGGCGCACAATCCACCATCAAGGACTATCGCGGCTCCGCCGAGCAAACCCGCGATGAAGCTTTGCACAAAGCACTGGCACTACTAAAAAACGGCCTTGCCCCGGAAGAGGCGCTGAACCGCCTGGCCCACTCACTCACCAACAAACTCATCCATACGCCCAGCGCACAAATCAGGGCCGCCGCCGAAAACGAGCGCCACGATCTGATTGCCGCTGCCCGCGAAATTTTTAAACTAAGCAACTCTCAATGAAACCATCCATACAACGACGATTAGAAAGCCTTTGTGAACGTTACGACGAAATTGCCGCCTTACTTTCAGAACCTGAAGTACAGGGCAATCAAAATAAATTCCGTTCTTTAAGCCAGGAATACGCACAAATCAATCCCCTGGTTGAATGTTACAAACGTTATGAACACGCTTTGGAACAACTCAGTTCAGCCAAAGACATGGCAACCGACAACGATCCCGAATTAAGGGAACTCGCCAAAGAAGAAGTAAACGACGCAGAAAGCCAGATTGAAGCCATCGACCATGAACTGAACCTACTGCTACTGCCCAAAGACCCTAACGACAACCGCAATATTTTTCTGGAAATACGCGCCGGCACAGGCGGCGATGAAGCGGCGATTTTTTCGGGCGATTTATCGCGCATGTATCAACGTTATGCGGAACGCAAAGGCTGGCAAACCGAAATCATCAACGAAAGCCCCGGCGACCACGGCGGTTATAAAGAAGTCATCCTGCGCGTCACCGGACGCGATGTGTATTCACAATTAAAATTTGAATCCGGCGCCCACCGCGTCCAACGGGTACCTGAAACCGAATCGCAAGGGCGCATACACACTTCTGCCTGCACCGTCGCCATCATGCCCGAAGTCGAGGAAGTCGATGCGATAGACATTAATCCCGCTGATTTAAAAGTGGACACCTACCGCTCTTCGGGCGCCGGCGGCCAGCACGTTAATAAAACCGAATCGGCTATCCGCATCACCCATATCCCAAGCGGTGTGGTCGTGGAATGCCAGGATGAACGCTCGCAGCATAAAAACCGCGCCAGGGCCATGTCACTGCTGGCATCGCGTTTATTATCGGCGGAACAGGAAAAACACCACGCCGAACAGTCCGCGACACGCAAACTGCAAGTCGGCAGCGGCGACCGTTCCGAGCGCATCCGTACTTACAATTACCCGCAAGGCCGCCTGACCGATCACCGTATCAACCTGACGCTGTATAAACTCGATGACATCATGCAAGGTGGACTGGAACAGGTTCTCCAGCCGCTGATCAGCGAGCATCAAGCCGAACTGCTCACGCAACTTGGCGAAGATTAAACCAGATGCAATCCATAAAAACCGTGCTGACAACAGCTGCTGACACGCTTGCCGCCTATTCAGAATCCCCAGTTTTGGATGCAGAAGTTTTATTAGGCAAGGTGCTGGAAAAACCCCGCGCCTACCTTCGCACCTGGCCGGATAAAACGCTGGCAGCAAACCAGACAACCGCTTTTGAGGGGCTGATTACAAAACGGCAACAAGGTATGCCGATAGCCTACATTATCGGCTATCGGGAATTTTGGTCGCGGGACTTTAGCGTCACGCCAGCGGTGTTAATCCCGCGTCCCGATACGGAATGCCTAATTGAACTCAGTTTGCAGCTGATCCCAAGCAATAAACCGGTCAGGATTATTGATCTGGGCACAGGCTCAGGCATTATTGCCGTCACGCTGGCGGCGGAACGTCCACAAGCGCACGTCAGCGCCACCGACATCAGCCCGTCAGCGCTGCATATCGCACAGCATAACGCCCAGAAACATCACACCAACGTTCAATTTTATCAAAGCGACTGGCTCACTGATGTCCCTGACATCAAATTCGGCCTTATTGTCAGCAATCCACCTTATATCGATGCCAACGATGGGCATCTTCGGACGGGCGATTTAAGGTTTGAGCCACAACAGGCGCTGATCGCCGCCGAGCAAGGGCTACGCGACATTAAAATCATCGCCGAATCTGCACGGCAATATCTGGAAACCGGCGGCCATTTGTTGGTCGAACATGGCTATGACCAGGAACAACAAGTACAAACCATTTTTAACCGTAGCGGTTATCATCATGTACAAACATACCGTGATTTATCAGGCCAACCGCGAGTGACTGTTGGCTGCATGGCGCATTAAACCCAAACGGCAAGGATCCCAACCCATGACCCCAAATGAAATTCAAATCCCGCGTAAATTAACCACGCAACTTTTACACCTTGCGCAACTCTCCCCAGAATTTGAGATATGCGGCTTAATCGGCAGCCAAAACGGCTTGCCAACCACCTGTTACCCCATTACAAACCAAGCCAAACACGCCCGGCAACGCTATTTGCTTGATGCTACCGGGCAAATAGCCGCAATGGCCAGCATGCGTGGGTCAGGGGAAGAATTGTTCGCAATCTACCATTCGCACCCAACCGCACCCGCGCAACCCTCAAGTACAGACTTGGCAATGGCCACTTACCCGGACGCGCTATATTTAATTATTTCACTCAATACCAAAGGCATACTGGAGATGCGCGGTTTCAAAATTGATGGCAAAAACGCACAGGAAATTCCGTTGACGCTCAACGGCTAATGGCATCAGTGGATTAAGTTACCCAAAGAACGGTATGCCTATAGATACGGTTAAAGCGCCGTTGCAAAACAAGTCCCCCTATAACCATAAGTATCTACACAACTTTAATTGATTTTAAAACAATGTGTTATATGACATTCCTTGCAGATAATTGCTATATTTTTAGGTTGTTCTATCACGAAATCTGGCTTGAAACAGC
>JAUYEP010000086.1 GCA_030689765.1 Methylovulum sp. | reverse complement strand
GCGAATAGATCTTATGTAGACTACTTCCCCTCATATGAACTCATTAACAGCCCTCCCTTTAGAGGCGCTTTCTTCGAACCCAACCAGCGCAGTGTCAACCCGCACGGTGTTAACTTTGTAATGGATTCATTTTTTAAATCTTTAGAAGCAAAATTTGGCAAGATAATGAAACAGGCAGAAAAAAACGATAAGGTTAGCTTAAAAACAAATCAACAAGATGTTGTTTGTGAAGAGGAACTTTTAGCTGCTTTTGGAGAAAAATAAATGAAAAGGATATGTGTTATTGGTAATAGCCATATTGGCGCATTGATTGGTGCATCGCATAATGCCACGGCAAAAGAAAATTTCACAAACAAGGGCTTTATCCTGGATTTTTATGCCAATGCAGGGCGGGGGATTCAATTAATTAAAGTTGAAGACGGCGCATTAATAGGGATTAGATATGCGTCCAATACAATAAATAACATATACCTGAAAATATATCTGAAAGATTATGATTTATTTTTAATTTATTGTGACTTGCATATCCCCAATTATATAAGCAGAGCAAAAAAGGAATTGGGTAGTTTTTCCAAGCAAGTGATAGAAGAAACAATAAGGGATAGGATAAATGCCTTGCACTCAATCAGATTATTTAAGGAAATAAAGTCAGCGACATCCGCACCTGTTTACATTGCTTCTAAACCTGTAAAACCAACTGCGGGTAAGATTTCTAAAGATGAATATATCGATGGCATTAATGTGATAAGTAAAATCATACAACCTGCAATCTATGTCGAGCCCCCTTTGAGCGTTTTAAATGAAACCTTTTCAGGGAATACCATTTTCTTTAAAGACTCGGTAAATATGGTCGGGAGAGCACTTTCCAAGGACAAGCACCCTAAACATGATATGGATCATATGAATGAAAATGGCGGGATGGAACTGCTTTTACACTTTTTAGATAAGGTGGGAAAGTGACTGTGTTAACCGGCGTTTAATATTTGCAACTATATTCAAGCTACCCACTTCAAATATCTACATGGATAGGGCGCATGGGCATCATTGCAATACCCGGCGCCCTGCCCGCGTCACTTAATTTTTACCAGCTCTTTGCCATCAGTAGAAAAGTGGCAAATACCCGTTGCGAAGTTATCGCAATCCTTGGATTGCTCAACTTTTGCGCCATTTGAACCGAGATGAATTTTCAATTCGCAATAAGTGGCTTCACTTTCAGAATGTTTTTTCATTACCCATTCGTTTTCAGCCACGCTTTTGGCTTCACCGGCAATATCAGCAGAGCAAGGCCGGGCATCTTTCTCAGTGCTATTCGGTTCAAAATTAACGTCAGCGCTAACAGTGGCCCCGTCATTAATCTTGGTGATTTTTAAGTGCTGGACATGGTTGCCATCACGCAACACATAATGATCGGTAGCGGCGAAAGCGCTGCCAGAAACCAGCATCGCCGTAGCCAGAAACAATTTTTTCTTCATGGTGTTACCTCATAGGGTGGTTTTTAGTATATTAACGGTGACCGACCGTAAGACACGATCATTTATCGTTACTCATGCCGTTTTGACCATCACTCCCTGCCATTTTACCTTACTGGAGGAATTTGCCAAAAAGCGATTGGATAAACAAAAAAGGCTTAATTGGCAGAGATTAAAACCTGGTTAGTGTGATTAGTAGTAATATTGAAAGCCTCATCCCTTCACCCTTTTCCCTTGACCTTATTATGTGTGCATTCACCAAGCAGTTACTGTCACTGATCATCCTTTTGCTGTTGTCTGCCCACGGTCAAAATGCTTTCGCCGATAAGCAGGCCGCTCTGGAAAAAGCCCCTCATGCGGCGTTGCAATGTGTTGCATTCAGCCCTTATGTCGGTAAGCTGACCCCCGATTACGGCGCACCGCCGTCTAAAGAATTGATCGGCACACTACTGGACAAACTAATTAAAGACACCCCGTTCCGGTGCATTATGACTTACGGGGTCATCAACGGGCTGGACAATATTTTCCCTGCTGCAGAAGCAAGGCATCTCAAAGTCATTGCGATACTTTGGATAGATAAGGACGCCACCGTCAATTCCCAATCGATTTCCCGCGGCATCTATCTTGCCAAGACATTCAAGGACACCATTATCAAACTAAGCTGCGGTTCGGAAGTCAGGACCCGTCACGGCTATGCGTTTGACAGCGAAGTCTCGCGCTGCATCCAGGCCATGCGTGAAGCCAAGGTAAGCCAGCCCGTCACGACGATAGACACCTGGTGGGAATGGTGCAACCGTTCATCACCTTGTGGACAAACCAGTTTTTCAACTCAGGTGGACTGGATAGGCATCAATATTTTTCCGTGGTGGGAAAACCGTTATTCTGACATCCATACCTGCACTACGGGAAAACAAGCGGCTGATTTTCATATTGCCCAACTTGAAAAAGTACAAAATGCAAATCCTGGTAAAGATGTCATCATCACTGAATTCGGCTGGCCAAACGGCCCTGACAACAGCACTGAAATTAATGGCAAAACAGGACAACTCTGCGGTATTGCCGGCCCTAAAAATCAGGCCGCCGTCGTTGAATCGACCTTTAAACGGCTAGCACAGAAAAACCGCTCAGGCGTGGTATTTGAAGCTTTTTCAGAAGACTGGAAACCCGGTAACGAAGGGAACTTTGGCCGCTATTGGGGGCTTTGCAAAGGCGAGCCGCCCTATACCTGTAATAAGGAACTCAACTTTCACCAATAAAAACACATCCTTTACAGGGTTGGGCGTTTTATCATCGTCCCCCGTTTGATAGAATGTCCGCCAACGTCCAGCCCGATTTATGATTTATTTAAATATTCCTAACAGCATGACTAATATGAAATTAATTCTACTTATTTTGATGCCCCTGTACTTATCCCTGGCATCTGGAATAAGTTATGGCCGCCATGCCGCCATCCTTATCGACGCTGATAACGGCAGAATAGTGCATGAAGAGGAGGCCACACATTCCTGGTATCCCGCTTCACTCACCAAAGTAATGACACTTTATATGGCATATGCGGCGTTGGATCAGCGGCAAATCCAATTGCACGACAACATGATAGTTTCCCATCATGCCTCGCGCCAACCCACCAGCAAACTGGGTTTAAGGGCGGGGGAACGGTTGACGGTACAAGACGCTATCTTGGCGATTATCACCCGCTCTGCAAATGATGCCTCGGTTGTGCTTGCTGAACATCTGGGTGGCAATGAAGAAAACTTCGCCGCCAAAATGACCGCAAAAGCCCATGCATTAGGTATGTACGATACGCATTTTATGAACGCGACAGGACTTCCGCACCAATGGCAAGTCACCACGCCACGCGATCTGGCTTTACTGGCTTGGAAAATACGCCGTGACTTTCCCGATTTTTATCCCTATTTTGCCGCGCACAGCTTTTATTTCAGGGGTCAGGAGCTAAAAGGCATCAATAAGTTTACCGCTGGCTATCCTGGTGCTGAAGGTATGAAAACCGGTTTCACCTGCGGCTCTGGCTATAACCTCATGTCGTCTGCACAGCAAAATGGCAGACGCCTCATCGGCGTTGTCATGGGCGGAAAGACCAGTGCAGAACGTTATCAATTAATGATTAAAATGATGAATGACGGCTTTGCAGACAGACTCGGTGCTTATCCGGAGAAATATATTACCGCCATACCCAGTAAATTTTCAGGCATTGCACCTTATCAACTGGGTTGTGGAAAAGGCGCTCCTGCTCATCTGACGACAGCCCATCTATCACAAAAAAAACACGGCCCAACCCACCACCTCACGGGCAAAAGCAAAAAAGCCGCTAAAATTTCTTACGCGGGCAGAAAAATAAATAAATCCTCATCCAAAACCAAACTTGTGAGCAAAAGCAAGCCAAGTAAAACCCGCTATCGCCGCACATAAATTGGTGTCTTCATGTGTCAATACTTTTTCTTGGCACACAGTCAAGCCGCTTTACACTTCAAATGATCCGCTTTGCTGTCCCTTAATTATTATTGACACTATTGTTGTTTTTCGATAGCGTTGGACGCCAACAGCCCTTCATACTGCATTACGTGCATGGCGGATTAATTGTTCTCACCACCCACATTTTGTTTCTTTATGATGCCTCATATAGGGTTCTTGCTTTGGGTTTATTAAGCGCCCCCCTTTTCCGTTCGCCCCAGGCGAAGTAATCTCTGCGCACGAGGTAAGGCGTCATCAAGAACCAGCTGCTGTTTGAGGCACTGTTGAATTGTTTATATTTCTGTAACCCATTGTTTTACTGATGTAAGAAATCTTTTTATTGGCATGGCTTATCGAAGGTCGCGTAACATCCCCTGCTTCGATTGACCCCGCTAGAACGAAGTATCAAGATATTAAATGGCTGGGTTAGAGTCTGATTGTTGTAACACAACTAATAAAGTGACCGGATGAAATATCTGCTTAATCAGTTGGACCCTACCACAGGCTTTCTGGATCGCAATGGTTGCCTGAATATGGCAAATGATTTGATGACGCGAGCCAGAACTACCGGTCAATCACTGGCGATGTTCTGGCTCGACATCGACCGGTTCAAGCAAATTAATGAATCGTTTGGATATCTTGGCGGTGACAATTTCATCGCTTTGGTTGCCAATCGTCTAAAATGTAAATTAAGCAATCGGGCTGAAATCGGGCGCGTAGGTGCTGATGAGTTTGTCTGTATGGTGCCCAATCTCGATCTTGTCCGATCAGAACAGATGGCAACTGAATTGATGCGCATCATTGAACCTGAACTGGAGCTAAGTGGTATCCGCATTCGCCCGACCGTCAGCATCGGTATTGCGATTCTGGAGCCGGATGACGACACGTTCGGTTTTCTCGAACGCGCCGACCGCGCCAAAACCGCCGCAAAAAAACAGGGTGGGAACCGTTATGTCATTTCCGGCTCGGAGCCACTGCCAGGCCGCCTTGGCATCATGCTGGTGCGTGAAGAATTGGAAATCGAAAACAAATTGCATACCGCGTTGGAAAACGGTGGATTGCAGTTGCATTATCAGCCCATAATCGCGCTGGATGGTAAGGTACAGGCCGTCGAGGCATTGATGCGGTGCCGTGTCAATGGCGAAAATATTACCCCGACCAAATTTATTCCTGTCGCCGAGAAAACCGGCCTCATCGTCCGGCTGGGCGAATGGAGCCTTTTGCAAGGCGCAAGACATGCACGTTGTATGAGCGATGCAGGCATAATAACTAAAACGGCCATCAACGTCTCGCGCTTGCAGTTGGTGGACCCCAAGTTTTCACAGGTATTGAATGCCGCGCTAATTTGCGCTGATGTGTCGCCTAAATTGCTTGAGCTGGAATTGACCGAATCCCTCTTCATGGATATTTCGGATACAGTTCAAAGCAATCTACGCGTGGCACGCAAGCTCGGAATTGGGCTAGCAATTGACGATTTCGGGACAGGGTATTCATGCCTCGCTAATTTGAAAGACCTTCCCGCCACCAAACTCAAACTTGATCGTGCGTTCGTTTGCGTACTGCCCCACGATCGCAGGGCTTTTTCGGTAGTCAAGGCCATGGCCCAGTTGGGTAAGGAACTCGGCATGATCATCGTGGCAGAAGGTGCGGAAACAACGGAACAGGTCGAAGCGCTCACAGAAGCTGGCGTTGACTGTATTCAAGGTTACATTTATGCCAAACCGATGGATGATATTTCACTGTTCTCCTGGTTTAAGGAAAGGGCTGCACTATGACAACAACAGAAGTTTCAAAATTTACCGAATATCTGGGTAACACACTGCGCGATATCAGTATCCCACCCTGCCCAGTCATTCTCGAACGTATCAACAGCGAAATGCGCAAGGACGAACCCTGCTTCAACCAACTGGCCTTGGTGATTGGATCAGACGTAGGTTTGTCTGCTGGCCTAATCTCCCTTGCAAACTCACCCTATTTTGGTATCCGATGCCGTGTGCGGTCAGTCAACGAAGCACTGAATATATTAGGGTTACGCATTACCAGTCGGGCTATTGCCGGCTTGATCCTTCGGAATCTGTTTCCGGACACGCCCATGCTCGTCCGCTTTTGGGATGCTTCCGCCAGTATCGCCCGCCTATCGGGTTGGTTATCAAAAAATCTGGATGGTATAGCCACTAGAGCTGAAGATGCGTACACCTTTGGGCTGTTTCGGGACTGCGGTATTGCCGTACTGATGCAACGCCTGCCCGATTACCCAGATACCCTCAAAAAGGCCAACGGGGAAACGCATCTTTCTTTTACGGCAATTGAAGAAGCAAGATATCCAACCAATCATGCTGTGGTGGGTTGCCTATTGGCTCAAAGCTGGTGGCTACCAGAGGAAATCTGCATTGCCATCCGGCATCATCATGAATATCCTCCAATCAGCCAGCAAAATTCAGCCACACTCAACATGATCGCCATCGCGCAACTGGCTGAACACCTGTTTCAAAAGCAGACAAAGTTAAGTGAAACATGCGAGTGGGGCAAGGCAAGCGCATTTTGCATGGAGCGGCTTGGCCTCGATAATGAAAGCCTCATCGGGATTTACGGGAAAATCCCTGGCCTTTAGGGCACTGCCATTGGCTTAGGAGATAACTACCTGCTAGATAAGTATTTTTACCCCCACATGATGTTCATCAATAACAAACCTTTTGCCTACGTTTGTAATGATCCAACAGTTTTCGGCTAGACAACACTTTGCGTGGTGGATTTCTATGGGGGTCTTGCCTCCGCTGGATTTTGCAAAAACAAGGCGGTGGCGTCCAAGTAGCCTGCCGAGTTGTCAGGGAAGGATAAAAATAGGGCGGAATAATCCGCCCTATTTTTACAACAAGATATTGGTACTATTTGTTACTGGCTTTTATGTGTTCAACAGCCTCTTCTGCAGATTTGGTTGCCAGATCGGCATGTCCTAAATTGCCATGATCAATAGCATCTTGCAGAGATTTGGCAGCGGCGTCCAAATGATTTTTTGGCTGGCCTTTAGCCACTAAAGAAGCCGCTAGCGAATGGTCTAGAGCCACTTTTGCGTGTTCGACCAAAATCTGCGCGTGTCCTGCTTTACCATGTTCTACGGCGGTGTTAGCGTGTTCCAGCGCAGCGCTGGCGTGTTCTTCTGCAAAAACAACAGTACTGAAAATAAACAATAAACCTGCAAATATGGATGCTAATTTTTTCATTATCTTCTCCTCGTTAATTTCGGTTCCCGATACCACATTATTGTGGATCGAGGTTATTATTCTAAATGCCAATAATTTTATTTTCAACGCATTGATAGAATCAATGCGGGGGTTAGGTGTCATTGCAAGAATTTAGTTCCTTTATGATCAGAATGACCGATAAGTTAAAGCATCGTATCAGCGTATAATGTCCCTCGGACAAGGGGGCGACACCATGCTGGGGCATTAAATGGACACGTATTCGTCTATGCTGCCTAGCCTTCCATTAATCACCCACAATATCATTAGTGCATAAATGACCCAGCCTAACGTATTCAACCTTCACCGCTTACTGCTTTACTACAAAGGCGACATTAGCGCCCTCACGCTTTTTGCCCAGCACGCGGGTGGCAGCGTTTGCTTTCCGGAACCCTTGCCAGCCCTATCCAGCGCGTTGGAACAAGAGGAATTCGAAGACAGCAAAGTCAGCATACATCCGTCCACGCTGGTCAACGCCATCAACCAGTTTTTGCAGCTGGACAATGGTTTGCTGCATGCCGAAGCCGGATTTAGCGAGCAAATCGACACACCTGGCGGCATTATCACCGTCCACATGGCGCGTTTCATGCTGCTCGACCCGCCGCATAAATTAATGCAAAGCCGGGATTGCCACTTGCGGGCCCTACCAGAATTGCGTGGCAGGCCGCCTGCTGAAATGGAGCTGTTACGCCGCGCCTACGTCAAGGTAATGGAGTCCTGAGATGTTTGATTTTATGGACATGGACTTTAATGAATCCAGCACGCCGCCCGCATCAGGGCCATATATCCCCGATGCCGGTGAATGTTTGCGTTGCGGGATGTGCGTCAGTGTGTGCCCTACTTTTCGTTTGTTTCAAACCAACGAAGAAACTCCGCGTAGCCGGCTCCGTACCATCAGCAAAATTCTGGTTGAAAACCAGGGCATTACTGCCGATGAACGCCAACATCTTGATAACTGTATGCAATGCCGCGCTTGCGAGACGGCTTGTCCAAGCAAGATGGCTTACGGGGAGCTATTTGACCAGACCCAGGCACAGTTACAAATTACGCCGAATTGGCTGGGGAAACTGGCTTTTTGGTTTATAGAAAACAAACGTTGGCGGGTACGGCTGATGCCTTGGTTGGCAATGTACCTAAAATCGGGTTTACAACAACCAGTGCGGCGGACGGGTTTACTGAAAAAAATGGGTATGGCAGAAGCTGAAGCGTTGTTAGGCCGGCCCGCATTGCAGGCATTGGCCGCGCATTATCCCGCCAGCGGCGCCACACGTGGAAAAGTCGCCTTGTTCACAGGCTGCATCGCCGAACATTTCGACCGCGAAACCTTGTTGGCGGCAATCAAGCTGCTCAACGCCATCGGCTACGAGGTGCTAATCCCGCCACAACAAGGCTGTTGCGGCGCGATACACCAGCACAACGGGCAATCCGCCGCTGCTTTAATCGGCAATAACATCAGTGTGTTCAACGGGCTGGACGTTGATGCCGTGTTGCACACAGCCACGGGTTGCGGGGTGATGTTAAGCGAATACCAACATGAGGATGCCGAAGCAGCGGGGTTATTTAGGCGACGTTTGCAGGACATCAACGGATTTTTGCTGGCGCATTGGCCTGACGGTTTGCACTTGCAAGCGTTGCCGGAAAAAGTCGCGGTACACGAGCCATGTAGCCAACGCAATGTTTTGAAAAACCAGCAAACAGTGTATTCACTGCTGCAAAAAATCCCCAACCTGAGCATTGCCGCATTGCCTGACAACCCTATCTGCTGCGGTGCAGGCGGCAGCTATATGCTCACCCATCCTGATAATGCCAAGCAGTTACGCGGCCTTAAACGGCAAGCCATTACCGCCGCCCAAGCTGATTTGGTGGTCAGCAGCAATTTCGGTTGTGCTGTGTTTCTCAATGCCGATGCCGATGCGGGCAAGGTAAAACATCCTTTGTTTATTCTAGCCCGGCAGTTACCAGCCATGCCGGAATACCCGTATAAATAAGCCTGCCCAGCGCCAGCAAGGGCGTACCCACATAAAAGCGTCCGGCGTCACGAAACTCACAAGTACCGGAAACGGCTATTATCACTCTTCCGAATAGACGTTTCCGGCCTACGGCCTACATTTTGTGCATAACGACGGGCATCAAAATGCGGGAACCCTATAAATGATCCCTCAATCTTAAATCTGCTTCATCGTTATATCAAGGGTCATAACCCGTAAGGCGGATTTGCCGCGAGGCAATCCACCATTCTTGGGCGCACCGATAGCGGTTTTACAGCTTTGGCTGGATTCTTTGGCTTCGATGCAAATCGCCGAACGAAAGCTGGTCGGGCAAAGGCTTTATCGTTGTCCGGCATTTCCTTAACCTAGCAAGTAGCCAAGTAGCCGGGTGGGCAACGCTTTTCTGCCCACCATTTACGGATAAATCGGTGGGCTACACGCTGTTGTCAAATAGCCCGTAGAGACGTTGCACTGCAACGT
>JAUYEP010000343.1 GCA_030689765.1 Methylovulum sp. | reverse complement strand
GATTCGCCGGAGAAGGGCAGTGACCGCTCTTTGAAGAGGTGCGCAATCCCATGAAGAATCGTCACTTCACCGGGCGCCATCCCCGAGCCGGGATGCACCGCGTAGCCCGCCGGTTTGTTGATGACAATAAAGCCCTCGTCTTCAAATAGAATGCCGTTCAGCAAATTGTCTTTCAAACTTTGGGCAACAAATGATTCGGGTGTCCGTTCTGCTATTCTGACGGGTGGTATTCTGACGCTGTCACCGGTAACCAACCGGTACTTTACGTCCACCCGGCCTTTATTCACCCTGACTTCGCCTTTACGGACAATCCGGTAGATGCGGCTTTTAGGCACACCTTTCAAGCGGGTAATTAAAAAATTGTCCAGACGTTGATCGTTATTGTCTTCAGTGATTTCGACCAGTTGGACTTTTGGGGGCGCACTGTGTTCTTCTATGCTCATGGATGCGGATAATACTGCTATAGGGTTAGGTTTGATTCTTTAAATTGATGTAGGGCAATAAGGTTGCTATATTAAGCACGTTTTCAAAAAAAACATACTACGCTCCGCAGATTTCAACAATGGAACTGGTTTGAGCGGCTCCTTTGCGAATCCAAATGAGAGCAATCCTAATGAAGACAGCACGGTCGTTCACAAACGTGAAGCCGAGGCTTTCACAATCAATCGGGTTCATTGCGCGACCCTAGACGCGTGATTTTAACTCCTGTTTAAAACAGAATTTACCACCAAGACTGGTAGTGACTTAGTATTTGACAGCGCCGGTATCATCTGTTGAAACCCAAGATATACATTCAACGCGATATGCACTTAACGCGCAAATAAATCAAGCATAACATCGTAAAACTTAAGCTGACTGTGTTGTTTATAACTAAACTATCGCTCATGTTGTGTTTATTGTTATTGCACTAGACCAAACCAGTCTGACTATTAAATCTGGCAATGGAGCAGGACACCACAAGGATATAAAATGAAAAGAATGCTTATCAACGCTACGCAGGCAGAAGAACTGCGGGTCGCTTTGGTAGACGGTCAAAAACTTTATGATTTTGACATAGAAGTCCCTTCAAAAGAACAAAAAAAATCCAATATATACAAAGGCATTATTACCCGCGTAGAGCCTAGCTTGGAGGCCGCCTTCATAAATTATGGCGCTGAAAAACACGGTTTTCTACCCTTTAAAGAAATTTCACCTGCTTATCGCTGCCATACACAAGACGGCACAGAAAACGAAGGCCGTCGTCCGGCCATAAAAGACCTGATTAAAGAAGGTCAGGAAATCGTTGTCCAAATTGAAAAAGAAGAACGCGGCAATAAAGGTGCGGCGTTAACAACCTACATCAGTTTGGCGGGCACTTATTTGGTGTTAATGCCAAATAATCCTAAAGCCGGCGGCATTTCTAGGCGCATAGAAGGTGAGACCCGCAGTGAATTGCGCGAAGTGATGGCTTCCCTTGAAATTCCTGACAACATGGGCTTGATTGTCAGAACGGCAGGCTGCGGCAAAAATGCTGAAGAACTGCAATGGGATTTAAATTATTTGATGCAGCTATGGGAAGCCATAGAGCGCTCATCCAGCGAACAGACGGCGCCATTTCTGGTGTTCCAGGAAAGCAATGTCATCATTAGGGCATTACGCGACCATTTGCGCGGCGATATAGACGAAATCCTGATAGACAACGAAGAATCGTTCGCCCTGGTGCAAAACTTCTTGAAACAAGTCATGCCGCATTTTTTGCCCAAGGCAAAATTGTATCAGGATGCCGTGCCCTTATTTAACCGCTACCAGATTGAGTCACAAATCGAAATCGCTTATGGACGTGAAGTGTCGCTGCCATCAGGTGGCTCTATTGTCATCGACCATACTGAAGCGCTGACCTCAATCGACATCAACTCGGCACGCGCCACCAAGGGCAGCGATATTGAAGAAACCGCCCTTAACACCAATCTGGAAGCCGTCGATGAAATTGCCCGCCAACTTCGGTTGCGGGACTTGGGCGGTTTGTTTGTTATCGACTTCATCGATATGATGTCCAACAAAAATCAGCGCAGCGTTGAAAACCATCTGCGTGATGCCCTCAAACTGGATCGGGCGCGTATCCAGACCAGCAAAATATCGCGTTTCGGTTTACTGGAAATGTCCAGACAACGGATGCGGCCTTCTCTTGGCGATTCTACACAAATTACCTGCCCGCGCTGTAAAGGCCAGGGTACGATACGCAACGTAGAGTCCGTCGCCCTTTCGGTGCTTCGCCTAATTGAAGAAGAA